>DAOUSQ010000034.1 GCA_030627145.1 Syntrophomonadaceae bacterium
AAGAACTGTTCCTACTTACCTTAAAATCCCTGAAATAAAATGGTACGCCCGAGAGGGATCGAACCTCCGCTCCCGGCTCCGGAGGCCGGTGCTCTATCCACTGAGCTACGGGCGCATATTATAATAGTTTAGATTGCATAATGATTATAACAAAATATCTTAACCGGGTCAAAATCACTCCTGGGAATTAACATTAACCTGGCGGTTACGGCTGGTAATCAGTGATACTATCAGGCCTGATAAAGTAATTAGAGCAGCAGTTCTGTAAACTGAACCTGTGGCTGCTCCATAGGCCTGGCTGTATGACAGGAATTCCTGATTAGTACTCAATAGGAGTGAAAAAATACTTACTGATACTGCAATACCCAGGGAGAAGGATAAATTTCTAACTGTAGAAATAAATCCGCCGGCATATCCAACTTTTTCTCTGGGGATAGAACCCAGTATTGAACTATTATTGGGTGAGCCAAATGCTCCCATACCAATTCCCAAGAGTAACAGGCCACCGATAATTTTCGGCATGTTTATACTCTGGTCAAGGGTTGAAAAAATTAAATGAGCGCTGGTTGTTAAGACAAACGATATAGATGTCAGGCGACCAGACCCAATTTTATCAGAAATATTTCCTGCCAAAGGAGCAGTGATAGCCATAGCAACCGGAGGTATTGTTAGAAAAAGGCCCGATAGGGAAGGGGGATAATGCAGCAGTCTTTCCAGATAAAATGGCATTAAGAAAAGGACAAAGGTCTGAGAGGTATAGGCTGTAAACCCCATAATATTACCATAAACAAAGTTTCTTACTTTAAACAAATCAAAATCAAGCAAAGGATAAGCAGTATTCTTTTCATAATTATAAAAAATAAAAAGTAATACCAAACTTATGACGAAGAGTGTGGTATCAATACCTTTACCTAGAGAAAGGGAAGTGACGAGAATTATGGCAAAAAGAGCGAAGAGAGCTGTTCCAATCCCATCATATCCTTGGGCCTCTGTATTGACTGGTTGGGCGGGCAGGAACTTTTTCGCCAGGTAAAATCCAATTAATCCAATGGGAATGTTAATCAAAAATATTATCGGCCAGCTGAAGTTAGCAACCAGTAATCCTCCTAACCCAGGTCCTGTCATGTTACCTATCCCGACCATACTCCCGGTTAAACCTAAAGCTTTACCACGTTCAGTGGCAGGAAAGGTATTGGATACGATACCGATTCCTGTTGCCATCATCATACTTGCGCCAAAGGCTTGTAAAACACGGGCGCTTATCAGAAACATGAGTGATATAGCAAGACTGCAAAGAAATGATCCCACAGTAAAGATCAAAAAACCGAATGCATATACTTTATTATTACCTATTTTGTCTCCCAGTTTACCAAAGAAAATCAAAGAAGAAGTTATTACCAGCATATAGGCAGTGACTATCCACTGTACCTCACTCATGTTTACAGACATTTCTCGGGCAATAGTGGGATTGGCAATATTTACTATGCTGCCGTCAAGCGTAGACATAAAAATACCCAGACATATAATAATTAGTACCTGCCATTTTAATTCTAACTTCATTTTTTCCCCTTCCCCCAAAAAAAAGAATAATATCCCTTATCTAATCATATTTGATAAAGCAGCGACATATAAAAAAATATTCTTACTAGTTTAATATATAGGTTTTACCTATTGATACAATAGATTATTATTCAGGGTATAACTAAATCAATAAAAAACCCCGGGTCCTTGACTCCATTATACTAAGAGCAGGTACCCGGGAGATTATTATTTAACGGAATTGATTATTCATTGAAAACAGCAATTATTGCATCAGAAAGACAGCGGACAGCTTTTTGGGCTGCATCAAGAGACAGACTTTCTGTACCTACTTCAAATAAAAGTGCCGTAGGGTATAAATCCTGGTTATAATTGCCTTTGCCTATGAATATTCCTCTCATCAAGCCCGGGTGTAATTCATCTGCTTTTGCTTTTATTCTTTTGGCATACTCCAGATTAGTCTGCATATTAGGGTTAGATCTGCCTATTACTATCATCACCTTGGAGGTATAAATACCATTCACGGTAGTTAGATAAGCTTCTGCGGGGGCAGAATCCCTGTGTATATCAAAAGATGCATCAGGCCTTTCTTTCAGGAGTGTTGTAAGGGTACGTCTTGACCTGTGGTAGGCGTTAATATCATGCGGGTCATGTTTTTCAGTACTGTGAGTCACACTGATTCCTTCTTTAGTCAAAGCCTGTTTTAATGCTGTACCTACCTGGAAGACATCACCTTTACCAGGTTCACTTGCTTTACCGGAAGAGGGAACGTATGATTCGTCAGTATGAGTATGATATATTACCACATGCCTGGGTTTTGCTGCCTGTGCGGGAATACTATTATTAAATAAGCTCAGTGCAGGTTCAAGCTTTTCCTCTTTAAGAGAGGTATTGTTATTCTTTATCCTGGCAACGGCGTTTGAACCCTGAACATTTATAACTACATAATGTATATTGGTTTCATCAATATATTCATCATCTTCGTAAACGGGTAATCCCGTTTCAAGGATAATTTTGCCATTCGTATCTCGAATAGTAATATAATGTATTTCATCGGAATTATTATCATTTGGTAGTTCTAATGGTTTCTGTTGTGGTGAAGTAATTGTATTAATAATAAAGGATACTGCCATTATAAAGATTAATACACCAAAAAATACCAATATATATCTTTTGTTTATTGTTTCCACATCAAAACCGCCTTTGCATAATAACTGCTACTATTATGCGAAAAAGGTGGTTTTATTATACAAATATATTCGGGTTATCCTGAGCAAACTATTAATAACAATCTTGTAAAAAATATATCGACTAAAGATTGGTATCCCACTTTTCCAGGTAATCTTTTTGCTCATCAGTCAGTTCATCTATTTGAATACTTTCAGATCGCAGTTTAAGATAGGCCACTTTCTTATCTATTTCCTCGGGTACATTATATACATGATTTCCAAGTTTATCCCTGTTTTGAATCACATAGATTAGTGATAATGCCTGTAGGGAAAAACTTAGATCCATAACCTCAGCAGGATGACCGTCACCTGCTGCGAGGTTAACCAACCTGCCTTCAGCAAGCAAATATAGTTTACGTCCATCAGGCATAAGAAATTCTTCAATATTATTCTTTAGTAGTCTTTTAGTAACTGCCAGACCGTCAAGATCACCTTTGCTAATTTCAACATCAAAATGACCGGCATTGGCCATTATAGCATTATCCTTCATAACTTCCATGTGTTCTTTTCTAATTACATTAATGTTGCCCGTTACTGTAATAAAGATATCACCGAATCTAGCTGCTTCTGACATGGGCATAACCTGGAATCCATCCATTATCGCTTCATTGGCTTTAATAGGGTCAATTTCAGTAATAATAACTTTTGCTCCCATACCCAGTGCCCGCATGGAAACTCCTTTTCCACACCATCCATAACCGGCTACAACAACGTTTTTTCCTGCAACTACCAGGTTAGTTGTCCGATTAATGCCATCCCATACCGATTGCCCGGTGCCGTACCTGTTATCAAAAAGATATTTCATGTAAGCATCATTGACAGCCATTACGGGGAATAGCAGAGCATTATCGTTATCCATTGCTTTAAGCCGTATTATTCCTGTGGTGGTTTCTTCACAACCACCAATAATTTTTCCTGCCTGTTCAGGTCGGTTTTTATGCAGAGTACTGAGCATATCTGCTCCATCATCAATAACTGCATCTGGCACATAATTCAGCGTCGTTTGCAAGTATTTTTCATATTCTTCCATGCTTTCACCATGAATAGCGTAAATATCTATTCCAGAATCAACCAGAGCTGCAACCACATCATCCTGGGTAGATAAAGGGTTGCTTGCGCAGGCTACAACGCTGGCTCCAGCGGCTTTTAAAGTCTGTAACAAATAACCTGTTTTGGCTTCCAGGTGAAGGCAGCAGGCTATAGTTTTATTTTGTAGAGGTTTTGTTTGTTCAAATTCATGTTTTAAAATATTTAGAACCGGCATATTATTTTTGACCCATTCAAGTTTTTTATAACCATAAGGAGCAAGGGTCCGATCTTTAATTATTGATTGCGTTGTACGTGTATCATTAGGAATAGAGTTCATAATTAACCTCCTTGATTTACTTAATTTATCAGCTGCATAACAAAATCAAATTATAATTTAGTACATAAGTAATTATAAGCAATAAAAACCGGCTTAGGAATAATGCGTGGATAAAAAAGGTGTATCAAGCGCAGAATTTAGTATTAATAATATAATCAATAACACTTACCAATGCAATTAGAAACCCGAAATCAGAAGACATTTTAATCACCTTTATTGATACAATATGTTAAGAATTGTTTTGAAGTTACGATCGGGGAAAAATATGTTAAAATATAACATTAACGTCACTGGCTTTTTAAATCAAATAGTTGTAAAATTTTACCCATAATAATTCATTAGTAATGAAGGTGATAAGTTGAAAGATAAAGTAGCATTGATTTACAATCCTGTAGCAGGTCAGGGATTGTTTAAATATAAACTTGATCATGTAGTTGGACAATTTCAAGATAGTGGATTGCAGGTAATACCCTGGCGTATTAAAACGAATGAAGAAATCATTCAGTACTTAAAAAGAGTTAATCCTGATGAATACCACACTATTATAGCTGCAGGCGGAGATGGGACTATTCATGGGGTAATAAATGCTATGATGAACTCTAAGTTAGAAATTCCTCTGGGGATATTTCCTGAAGGAACCTCTAATGATGTAGCAAGTTTCCTGGAAATTCCTTACGATGTTAATGAAGCCTGCAGGGTAATTACAGAAGGCAAAGCGAAATATATAGATCTGGGTTTAGTAAATGATAGATATTTTATTAATGTGGCATCGGCAGGTTTTTTAACTGAGACTGCACACGAAGTAGACCATCATTTAAAAAATGCTTTAGGAAAAGCAGCCTATTATCTAAAAGGTATAGAAGAATTACCTAAAATAAAGCCACTAAGACTTCATTTAACGGCTGATGGACAGGCTTATGATATGGAGGTATTATTATTCGTAATTCTTAATGGAGGAAATATCGGAGGATTTCAGGGGATACTTCCATGTGAAAAAATTAGGGATGGAAAACTTAATTTTTTGGCCATTAAACCAGTTCCGGTATATCGGCTTGCCTCTCTATTGTTTAAACTGGGAAGGGGGCAGCTATTAAATCACGAAAACGTTGTTCATTATGAAGGAAAACAATTCCTTATAGATTCAGTACCTGCTATAAAAACAGATCTGGATGGAGAAAAGGGACCTGATTTTCCATGGAAAGTAAATGTATGTCCCAACGCATTACAAGTGAGAACAATTATTGGAGGGCCTGGAATTACATGAAACGAATAAATGATTTTATCCACTTGCAGTAAATTTTTCACAACTTCCGTAAAGGAGTGGAATAGAGTATGAAAGTAACTGTTTCTGGTGTTGAAATTGAAATAGTTCAGGGGAATATAGTTTCACAGTCAGATATTACCGCAATTGTTAATGCTGCTAATGCCATGCTTCGGTCCGGGGGTGGTGTTGCGGGAGCAATTCATAATGAGGCCGGCCCAGGTCTGGAAAAAGAGAGCCGGGAACTTGCTCCTATTAAGCCTGGGGAGGCTGTAATAACAGGGGGATATAACCTTCCTAATAAATATGTTATCCATTGTCTGGGCCCTGTTTACGGTGTAAATAATCCGGCTGAAAAATTGCTGGCCAGCTGTTACAAGAATGCTCTGAAAATTGCAGAAGAGTACAAAATAGAATCCATTGCTTTTCCGGCTATATCTACAGGGATATTTGGTTATCCCCTTGAAGAAGCCGCACAGATTGCAATAAAAACAATAATAGAAAAGGTTTATTACTTGAATAATGTTAAAAAGATTAGACTTGTACTATATGATAGTAAGGCGCTAAATGTTCATTCCAAAGTTCTGGCGGAGTTAGCTTAAAATCAGGTATACATTTTTGGCTTTTTTTACTTCCATTCTTCATACCAGTAATAATCAACCTGAGGGACACCATATTTTCGGGCCTCTTTTATATTATAGTAATTTGAGCTTCCATAATAAGCGTCAAACCAGTAAGGATAAGCGGACCACAGGCCATAATTTACGTCACCTGTATCCATGACAGTCAGAGATTTATATTCTTTGTCCTGTATTTTAATTGGTTCTTTCAGGTAGATCACTGTACCAAAAGGTAATAGAGGTTGAAGTTGGTTTCCTCCTGATTGTACCGGGGAACGGGGATGTACTGCTATTCCACCGATGAAGTATGTTTTTCCATTGGCAGGACGCAGAGCATTAGTTTCTTCGGTATATGCGGTGGTTTTCTGCTGTTTTACCGAAAACCGGATATACCACTTTTTATCATTGGACTGAGTTATTTTTGTTTTAGACTCAGGCTTTTTGTCCGGTATTGTGTATGAAATATAGAGTAGTCCGGAGAAAATTATTAGACCTATAAAAACTATTATAAATAGATAATAATTACGCATATTATTCATCTTAATTACTCCTTATCTTAACTTGTGCTGTTTAGCCGGATAATATTTACCATAAAAAATTTTAAACAAATGTTAAAAAAGGCCTTATAGAATAACTAATAATATCCACAAACTACTCATGATATAATAATGAGCGAAATTCAAAAGAGGGAGTTGATTTTTGTTGGCTGAAAATTTGGGTATTGAAGATAAACTATTTAACTACATTATTGATTCTATCAATGATACCCCTTTCTATAATTTACTCGGAATAAAGCCTCATAAAATAGGAAAGGAATTTGCAGAACTTAGTGTAATATCAGTAGAACAGCATATTAATCCAATTGGAATGATTCATGGGGGCTTGTTCATGTCACTTACTGATGCAGCTATGGGTAATGCAGTTAGAAGCATGGGGATAAAAGCTGTTACAGTAGATTGTTCCACAGGATTTATTTCTTCTGCTGAACCGGGTGAGAAATTTATAGGCAGGGGAAGGGTGTTAAGAGCCGGGAAGAAATTAATTTTTACTACTGCAGAAATCCGGGTAGATGATAGGCTGCTTGCAACTTCACATGGGACTTTTTATAAAACAGGAGATTACAGTTATATTACCAGGAGTTAAAAAATAAAAAATGGCCTTACGGATAAATTTTTTAAAGATCTTTTTCAGCAGTTCTGAGGCGGATTTTTTCAATAATCAGTTATAATTATAAAAAGAAAAATGTCTTAGAAAGGATATTCTAATGAATGAATTTAGCAGGGAAAATGTAGGGAAATATTATATCCATGAAGGGCCGATTGCAAAAATAATACCCGGTTACAGATATCGGGAAGAGCAGGCCTGCCTATCGGAGAAAATTGCTGAGGTTTTTATGAACCAGGAATTTTTAATTGCTGAGGCTGGAACTGGAATAGGTAAAACCTTTGCCTATCTTATTCCTGCTGTATTATGGTCTGTACAGGAGCAGGAAAAGGTAGTGATTTCGACTAAAACTAAAGCCCTGCAGCAACAGATTATTGAACGAGATATTCCAGCTTTACAAAAAGTCGTTGACTTTGATTTCAATTATGCAGAAGCTAAAGGCAGGGAGAATTATTTGTGCTGGAATAAGTATGAAAAAATCAGGACAGGGAAAAAAAGGCTGGAAGCCTCAGAAATGGAATTTATTGAATCTATTTTACAGTGGGCAGAACAAACGAGGACTGGTGATAAAAAAGAACTGGGACTTGAAAGTGAACTTTTGAAAAACTGGGGACTGGTTGCTTCTGATCGAAAAACATGTTTAAAAGGACACTGCAGGTATCGCGAGAAGTGCTTTCATTTAAAAATGATAAAAAAATTAGAGAAAGCCGATATTATTATAGTTAACCATGCTCTATTACTTTCGGATATGCTGGTTAATAACAGTATATTACCGGAGTATCAATACTTGATAATTGATGAAGCCCACACTTTTGTCCGCGAAGCATTTGAAGGATTTTCTAGGTGTTTTTTATACCAGGAGACTATTGATATGCTTAATATCATGCATTACCAGGGAAATAAGAATGAAAAGGGTTATATAAAATACCTTGCGAATAAATATCCCCAGATGAAACTGCTTCTTAGTGAAATAAGTTCTCTTGCTAAATTCGGTATTAGATTTACCGGAGATTTATTTTCTGTTTTGAGTAAGAAGATGAAGGGAGAAAGAAACTACAGTTATTCTTATGTTTTACAAGGCCAGGATATGGAAGATTTAATTAATGAATACCAGAGAGGAAAGGATAAAATAAATCTTCTCATTGATAAATTAAAATTATTCAAGGATGAACTGGTTGAAAAAGAGGAAGAAAGCGAACTAAACAGTATTATTGAGTCTTTGCAGGAATGTTTCGATAATGCATTTACTATTATTGAAGAAGATAGTAATCAGGATGAAAAAATTGTCTGGGTTAATTTCAAAAGGGGAAAGGCAATATCAATTTCTTCCTCTTCGATATATATTGGTAAAAAACTTAACTCTTATCTATATGAAAAACTGGATA
>DAOUSQ010000006.1 GCA_030627145.1 Syntrophomonadaceae bacterium
CAAGGTAATAGATGAAGATACAGATGAGGTCATTCGGGAAATACCGCCGGAGAAAATCCTGGATATGGTAGCTAAAATGTGGGAAATGCTGGGTCTATTTGTGGATGAAAAGATATAAAAGGAGGGAATCCTGATGACGGTTATGAGAGTCGGGGGGCTTGCCTCGGGAATAGATATCGATTCAATTGTTGAAGATTTAATGGTTGCAGAAAGAATTCCCCTGGATAAGCTGGAACAGGATAAACAGATCCTTGAATGGCAGCAGGAAGATTACCGTTCCTTAAATAGTTCATTATTCAGCTTTCGCACTGAAGTATTTGACATGAAACTGCAGTCTGCATTCAACGTTAAGACTGCTACTTCATCAGATGAAGATGTTATTGAAGTAACGGCAGGGGCAAATGCAGCAGATGGGACATACTCAATTGTAGTGAACAACCTGGCATCAGGGGTGATAAAGGGGAGTACCGTGGAACTTGCAGATGCACAGGATGCAGAAGGTAATAATCTTACCCTGTTTGAGCAGTTTGAAGAATTTGCTTCACGGGGATTTATTGAAACAGATACCATTTCCGTTACCATAAACGGGACTGAACTGGAATTTGATCTTGACGAAGATACTATTTTTACCGTTGTAGCAGAGATAAATAATTCTGACCTGGGGATTACAGCCAGTTATGACAATACTTACAACCGCTTCTTTTTAACTACTACTTCTACCGGAAGTGATGCTGAGATTACTATCTCTTCAGATGAAGCAAATTTTATTTCTAAGAACGCAAGTAGTGCAATATTGGCACTCAATCTGGATGAAGGAGTTACTTATAACGGCCAGGATGCTTCGGTTAGCATTGGTGATGTAACCAACCTGGAATCATCTTCAAATACTATTACTATCAATGGGCTTAATCTTAATCTACAGGATACAGGCAGTTCTACAGTTATTGTTTCCAGAGACATAGACACCATAGTTAACTCCATCACAGGGTTTGTAAATTCCTATAACAATATTATGGAAACACTATATAACAAGGTACATGAAGAACGTCACCTCGATTATTTACCATTGACTGATGCCCAGAAAGAGGAAATGAGCGAAACTGAGGTAGAATTATGGGAAGAACGGGCCCGCAGTGGACTCCTGCGCAATGACATGTTTTTGAACAATGTTATAAACAACATGAGAACAGCAATGTCCCGGGTAGTTAATGATACAGACGGGCAGTATGACACATTGAGCGGGATAGGGATTTCAACTCGCCTGTGGAACGATAATGGGCAGCTTTATATAAACGAAACAACCCTGAGGGAGGCACTGAGTGAAGACCCGGAAGGGGTAAAGGAACTGTTTACCAATACCAGTGAAACTGATGATAATAAAAAGGGTATTGCCAGTTATCTTTATGACGTTGTAGATGCCGGGATAGAGTACCTGTCGGATAAAGCAGGCAGTGAATCAAGTTTCAGTATGGTAGACAACAGCTATATTGGTAAGAGGTTGAGTGCACTTGATCTGGAAATTGAGGATTGGGAAAAAAGGTTGGTTGAAGCAGAAGATAAATACTGGAGGCAGTTTACTTTTATGGAGACCATGATAAACCAGATGAATACACAGAGTGCCTGGCTCGCACAGCAGTTTGGTCAAAATGGATAGGGAAGTGATTTAATGTATTGCGGGAATACAGATGAGTTAATCGGAATGGCCAGAGAAAAACAAAGCCTTATAGAAAAGTTCCTGCAGCTTACCGAAGAACAGAGTGCAGCGATAAACAGTAAGAACTATGATAGTATGTTTAATATTATAAATGAAAAGCAGAGTATTATTGAACGGGTTAACCTTCTGGACCTGGAGCTTAATGGCATTACACCTGAAGACAGGAATGTAATTGGCGAAATAGTCGAAGCAACCAGGGAAATTATGTCCAGGGCCATTGCTTTAGACAAAAAAAACATTCGCCTGCTGAAAGAAAACCAGGCAGAAATATCTGAAAAGCTTAAGAACGTGAGAAAGAAAAAAAAGGGGCACTATATGTACAGGGGAAAGAATGTGGCAGTCGAAGGGATACTGCTGGACCAGAAAAAATAGTTTTAAAGAAGGGGGGGGGGATTATTGACTACCCTGAACGGGGTTGATTCCCTTGTCATTAATTCAATCAAAACCAAAACCCAAAAACAGGTAGTAATTAAAACCAGGCAGACAAAAGTCACCGGTGATAAGCATGATGAAGATAAAGAAAAGCATCATTGGGGGTATTCCCGGGAGAGCCTTAAGGATGCTGTTGACAGGGCAAATAAGCTTCTTCAAAACAGCAGTGCTTCTCTTTGCCTTCAAATTATGCAAAAAAACGGGGAAATCAAGATACTGCTGATGGACATGGATAGTAAAGCCATAATATCAGAGGTACCTCCTGCAAAAGTATTTCAGGTTATCAAGAGATTTGATAATTATAAGGGTTTTGCAGTTGATAGATTAACCTAGAAATTTGTGCCCCCCGGCAGAATGTAAACTTGTAATACCCCTGTAAAACCCTGATTACCAAATTATCTAATTACCTGACTAACCAACTAACCAACTAACCAACTAACTACCTGATTATTTCTCGCAGGGGAGACTTCAGTCTCCCGGAAATCAGGATACTAATTCTTCGGCATTTGACGCGGAAGCTAAAGCATCCGCTGCAGATACAATAAAAACAAGGGGGGCTCTTTTTATGAATTCTTTTGCCAATGTATACATGAAAAACCAGGTACAGACAAACTCTCCTGAGAACCTGGTATTGATGCTCTATGATGGTGCAAAAAAGTTTACAGGTCGGGGCATAAAAGCAATGGAAGAAAACAATATTGAAGAGGCTAACAATAACCTTGTGCGTTCCCAGGATATCCTGGCAGAGCTGATGGCAGGGATAAACTTTGAAGCAGGGGAACTGGCAGAAAACCTTTTTGCACTCTATGAATATATGCATTACAGGTTAATCCAGGCGAACCTCAAAAAGGACAAAGAACCCGCCGAAGAAGTGCTTGTAATGATGAGTGAATTAAGAGATACCTGGGCACAGATGCTTAAAGAAAGAAACAGCTTAAAAGGTACTTTATCTGAACAAAAAATAGCAGGTGCTGGCATATAAAAATTTTCTTTGCACTAAAATATCAGAGAAAAAAGACGATATAGATATTGAGGTTAAATTACTGAATAACTTATCCCAGGGGCCCCGGGAAAGTTATAACCAGAGGCGGCATGGAGGTCGCCTTACAAAAAAATAACAGGGAGGTTTTATTTATGATAATAAACCATAATATTGCAGCTTTAAATACCTATAGGCAGCTTTCAGCTAACCAGAGCTTAGGTTCAAAGTCTCTGGAAAAGTTATCCTCAGGATTAAGGATAAACCGGGCCGGTGATGATGCAGCAGGGCTTGCAGTATCCGAAAAAATGAGAGGCCAGATTCGCGGGCTAGAACAGGCTACCCGTAATGCACAAGATGGCATTTCCATGCTTCAGACTGCTGAAGGTGCCTTGAATGAAACACATTCAATTCTGCAAAGAATGAGAGAATTAGCAGTGCAGGCAGCTAATGATACCAACACTTCTACAGACCGTACCGAGATGCAAAAAGAAGTAGACCAACTGGCAATAGAGATTACTCGTATTGCTAATAATACCGAATTTAATACCCAGAACTTATTAAATGGTGGGATAAAGGCTTCAGGCATCGGTGAAGCGACATTCCAAATTGGGGCAAATACTTCGCAAAGTTTATCTGTTAGTATTAATGCTAAGGACGCTAAAACATTAGGAGTAGCTGCTAGTGGTTCAGGCAATGTTGCAGCAACATTTAGTAGTGGTACTAAAACTGCTGATGCAGCGTGTACAGGAGGTATTGACGTTTCAACGCAATCAGGTGCAAACACAGCAATTACAACAATCCAAACCGCTATTGAAACTGTTTCTAGTGAAAGGGCCAAACTTGGTGCTTACCAAAACCGTTTAGAGCATACCATCAATAACCTGGGGACAGCTTCAGAAAATCTGTCTGCTGCTGAATCCCGTGTCCGTGACGTAGACATGGCCAAAGAAATGGTGAACTTTACCAAGATGAACATCCTGCAGCAGGCTGCAACGGCAATGCTAGCGCAAGCCAACCAACAGCCCCAGAATATATTACAGCTCTTACGGTAATTTAAAAGCGGTAGAGGATTACGTGCGATATTAATTATGCCGCGTATAACGAACGGGCTCGCAGGGAAGTAATCCCGGCGAGCCTTTTTTTAAAAATAGAACCGGGTATTTTGAGATAAAAGGATGTTAGCCATGAAAGTAAAGCTTTTAGATAGAACGATTGAAGTGTCAGATGAAAATAAGGATATTCATACTATTTCCAACCTTATTCGGAAGGAAATGGAAAAGGCAAACCTTTATATAAGTTATATGATTATTGACGGGGAAGAAATATACGAGGATTATGATGAATACCTTCTTGAACATGGAAAGGATATTGAGGAGATTGTAGTTGAGGCCAGGACACTTAAAGAGTTGGTACTGGAGATGCTAATTTCATCGGATCAATATATAAAGAGAGTGGCACCTGCAGTTCAGGTGCTGGCGGATGATTTTTACCGGGAAGAAGTAGAGGTATGGGATAAATTATCGCAGTTGATTGAGGGGATTCAATGGCTGATGGATTCCTTTACGATGATTGACCGTATCCCTACGCTTATCGATCTGATAGGAGACTATGTAGCCTGGAATGAATATGCCCAAAACATAAAGGCTCTGCAGGAAATGGTGGCAATTATGGAAGAACCCATTCAGTTTAAGGACAGCATCCTGCTTGCTGATCTCATAAAATATGAAATTCTACCTTTGTTTGCATCCATGCAAAATAAGCTGAAAAAAATTGTAGCAAGGTGAGGTGATAGTCAGTGAAGGTAGACAATATAAATATTTTAAGAGACCGGTTTCCATTGGTATGGAATCATTTTAAAGAAAATGAAGAATTGTGCAATTCTTCTCTTATACAGATGCTTGCCTCTAAAAAGGGTCCATTTACTCTGGCTGTCCAACAAGAAAAGCGGCCGATTTTTTTACACAGTCAGTATGACCCCATACATGAAGCGGAAGTAATCCTGAGCCAGTATGAGGATGCAGGACGTTATCAACATGTCCTTTTTTATGGCGTTGGTCTTGGTTATCATATCGAGCTATTTACAGCGAAATTTCCTAATATTTCCTTTTCTATTTATGAGCCGGTTCCAGAAGTTTTTGAAAGCTATTTATCCCATCAAGAATTAAAAAAATTACCCCTGAAATCATTAGAAAAAATACAGGTAGAGACCTGTCCCGACGATGTAGAAAAATTCTTACAGGAGTATGTAGGACAAATCAAAGAAGAGGTTCTCGTTATTGAACTCCCCAGTTACAAAAGGGCATTTCTGGAAAAACGAAAACATTTCTTCACTGCCTTCAAAGATATCGTTGTAAACCGCAGGAGAGGCATGGCTACTGATTTTGCCTTTGAAAAACGCTGGATTGTAAATAGCATGATAAATTTTAAAGAGGTATTAAATACGCCCAATATTCTTATCGAGAAAAAAGGGGCGTTTAAAGATAAACCCGCTCTGCTGGTCGCAGCGGGACCTTCTCTGGATGACGAAATAGAAAATATTCGCTACATTAAAGATCATGGCCTGGCCTACATATTTTCGGTTGGCTCAGCCATCAATACCCTCTTTGTCCATGATATTTATCCTCATGCGGCCTGCACCTATGATCCTACACATTTAAACCAAAAGGTATTTAAAAAGGTGTGTTCAGCAAAGATTGATGAAATTCCGCTTATCTTTGGAAGCAGTGTAGGATATGAAACCTTGCAAAATTATCCGGGTGCGAAATTCCATATGATAACTAGCCAGGATACGGTAGCTCAATATTATTTGAAAATGAATAATAAAGAAAAACTGGATATTGTTTACGATGCACCGTCAATTGCAGTGATAACATTGCAGCTATTATATAAACTGAGTTTTAACCCGATTATTCTGGTAGGACAGAACCTGGCTTATAAGGATAAAAGGCATTATGCAGACGGCGTTGAGTATGGAAACAATTTAAATTTAAATGAAAAAAGAATCAATGATGCGCTAATTGTTGATGATGTTTATGGCAATAAGGTCTACACAAACCTTACCTTTAACTCCATGCGGCAGAATATGGAGTCCGTAATCACTCAATTTCCCAATCAGAAGATTATCAATACCACCAAAGGAGGAGCAAGGATCAAAGGAACAGAGTTCGTGCCTATGGAAGAACTGATGGGTGATATCTTACAGAAGCCGTTGGTGGAACCGGGTTGGGCAGAATGTAGTACTTCCTGCGATATAAACTACTTGCGCAAACAATATTTTAGAATGAATGAGGAATATGCTGATTTTAATCAACAAATAGACAAAATATTAGAACAACTAAAGGAAATCAATAAGTTAAAAGAAGCTCATCACAAAGAACAACTCGAAAAAGTATGGCCTAATTTTGACAAAAGTTTTCGAAAATTAACCAATAATCTATTTTATAAAACTTATATATTACCCATGAACAGGGTGCAGTATGCCCTGCTGTTTAAGGGTAAGAATGATATACAATTTGAAACCGATATGGAGAAAAAGGCACAACTGGTAATTGAGCGTTTTGGCAGTTTTATATATAGATGTAAAGAAGATGCGACAAATATTAAACCAATATTTCAAAAACTCAACGAAGCCATTGCCGAAAAAATAGGGCTGTAGCTTAGTATACTGAGCAAGAACACGAGGTCTATGATTAAATGTGGCTTATAAATGTATAGAATTAATATGCTTTTCCAGATAAAAATAATTTATCAGGATAGTAATAATCGTTCAAGTCAGAATCACTTCTACTAATCTGAATGTTGGATACATCATTTTGGACAAGGGTTTCGGTCCCATCATTAAAACCAAAGGAGATTTGTATATGTCTAAAAAAGTACTAGTTACCGGAGCCGACGGCTTTATAGGAAGCCATCTTGTTGAAGAACTTATAAAAAAAGGTGAGAATGTAAAAGCCTTTGTTTATTACAATTCATTTAATAACTGGGGATGGCTTGATACTTTCTCTAAAGAGCTATTAGATGAAATAGAAGTATTTGCCGGGGATATCCGTGATCCTAATGGTGTTAGAGAAGCAATGAAAGATGTGGACGAGGTGTTCCATCTTGCGGCTTTAATAGCCATCCCATTTAGCTATCATTCCCCAGATTCTTATGTAGATACGAATATTAAGGGAACTTTAAATATACTCCAAGCTGCCCGAAACCTGGGCACTAAAAGAGTACTGACAACCTCTACCTCTGAGGTCTATGGCACGGCTCAGTATGTCCCTATTGATGAAAAGCATCCGTTTCACGGGCAATCGCCTTATTCGGCTACAAAGATAGGAGCTGACAGGCTAGCAGAGAGCTTTTATCGTAGCTTTGATATGCCTATTACTATAGTAAGACCTTTTAACACCTACGGCCCACGTCAATCAGCCAGAGCAGTAATTCCAACAATTATTACCCAGCTTTTGTCCGGAATAACAGAGATAAAATTGGGTTCGCTTACTCCAACCAGAGATTTTAATTATGCAAAAGATACTGCCCAGGGCTTTATAGATATAGCCAGGTCTGATAAGACAATAGGTGAAGAAATAAACATAGCTACTCAACATGAGATATCTATTGGTGAGCTTGCACAGGAGTTGATTGATCAGATTAATCCTGATGCAAGAATAATATGTGATGAGCAAAGACTTCGCCCGGAAAAAAGTGAGGTAAACAGGCTATTAGGTTCAAATGAAAAAATCAGAAAACTTACCGCTTGGGAGCCAAGGTACACTTTAAAAGAGGGGCTGGCAGAGACGATAGCCTTTTTCAAGGAGAATCTGAGCAGATATAAAGCAGATATATATAATCTGTAATGAGGAAGTGATATTTTGGATAAGTTCATACCATTGTCAGTTCCAAACCTAAGAGGAAATGAGCTTAAATATATAACTGATGCAGTACAAAAGGAATGGGTTTCTACGGGTGGAACATACATAAATAGATATGAAAAAGAAATGGCCGAGTATCTAAATGTGGAAACGGCTGTTGCTTGTCAAAGCGGAACAGCCGGTTTACATCTTGCATTAATTTTATCAGGGATAGAAGCAGGCGATGAGGTCATAGTGCCAACCCTTACATTTATAGCTGCTGTGAATCCGATAAAATATTTACATGCATATCCTGTTTTTATGGATTGTGATGATTCACTATGTATGGATATGACTAAATTACGAGAGTTCTGCCAAACAGAGTGCGATTTTATCGATGACAAATTAATTAATAAGTCCACTGGCAGACATATAAAAGCGGTAGTGGTGGTTCATGTTTTTGGTAATATGGCAGATATGATAGCAGTTATGAATATTGCTCGGGAATACAATCTTAAAGTAATTGAGGATGCAACGGAAGCATTAGGGACCTACTATATAGAGGGTAGATATAAAGGTAAATATGCTGGAACCATTGCAGATATAGGAGTGTATTCCTTTAATGGCAATAAAATTATTACCACTGGTGGTGGGGGAATGATGGTTTCGTCTGACGCCGGTATTATGAAAAAGGCAAAATATTTATCTACGCAGGGCAAGGATGACATTGTTAACTTCATACATAATGAAGTTGGATATAACTATCGAATGACCAACCTACAGGCCGCGTTAGGGGTTGCGCAGTTGGAACAGCTTGAAGACTTTATAACTATAAAGCAGAAAAACTATAATACATACAAAAAGAAAATTAATGATCAAATAAAAGGTTTGAAACTTTTAGACTTTAGAAATGATATAAGGCCAAATTACTGGTTTTATTCTTTATACATAGAGGATACGGTTAAATACTCCAAAGAAAAAATAATAAAAAGTTTAGCTAATGATAACATACAAACCCGTCCAATATGGGGACTGATACATGAACAAAAACCGTACTTGGATGCCCAAACTTATTACATTGAAAAAGCATTTAAATATTACTATAGGATAGTCAATATTCCATGTAGTAGCAATTTATCCCCGGAGGATGTGTTTAGAGTTATCGGGAGAATCCAAGCTATTTCATAAGGTGGTGGGTTTATATTGAACATAGAAGCATTACTTATTGATGAAAAACAAAGCGTATTAGAGGCCATGAAACAAATAGATAAAACAGCAATGCAGATATTGCTTGTTGCTGATAATAACAGGTTAAAAGCAATTATTACTGATGGCGACATTAGAAGGCATATCCTGAACGGAGGAAATTTAGAGGATAAAGTTGATACTGTTGCAAACTATAACCCACGATTCATATATGAAAAAGATAAACACAATGCTAAAGAGCTAATGAATAAATGGTCAATATTGTCTTTACCAGTTGTGAATGAAAATGTTGAAATCCAGTCTATTGTTTTTCTGAATGATTATGAAATTGGACGTAACCATTCTGTTAATGCACCGGTAGTTATAATGGCAGGTGGATTTGGAACAAGGCTTTATCCATATACGAAAATACTACCTAAACCCCTCATTCCCATTGGCGAGATACCTATTACCGAACACATAATTAATCAATTTATGGAATTTGACTGCAAAGAGTTTCATTTAATTGTTAACCATAAGAAAAATATGATAAAGGCCTATTTTTGCGAGGTTGAAAAAGATTATAAAATCGAATTTCATGATGAGGATGTACCATTAGGCACAGGTGGAGGGCTTAGTCTGTTAAAAGGGAAGTTGAATGAACCCTTTTTCCTTACTAATTGTGATGTATTAATCAGAGCCAATTACAAGGAGATATATGACTTCCATAAAAAAAACAAAAATATGATTACCATAGTAGCAGCATTTAAGCATTTGACCATTCCATATGGAATAATAAATATGGATAGTAGTGGTGAGATAGCTGCAATGACAGAAAAACCAGAATATTCGTTTTTAACTAATACGGGTTTTTATGTTGTGAATCCGGAAGTTATAAATAGGATTGAGGATGATAAAGCTATAGGGTTTCCTGACATAATTGAAAAACAAAAAAGTCTGGGAGAAAAAATTGGAGTCTTTCCTGTTGGCGAAAAATGCTGGCTTGACATGGGCCAGTTTGAAGAGTTGGAGAAAATGCGGAAGGAATTAGGAGTGTAAGTCCATGAAAAAAATTATTCTTGTAGGTGCAGGTGGACATGCACTTAGTGTTATAGATAGTATCCATTCAAATAATAAATACGAAATAATCGGAGTTACTGATTTGGATTGTATTGGTGACAAATTATTAAGTTATGAAATTATAGGGAATGACAACATATTACAATCTATTTTTGATAGTGGTGTTAAATATGCATTTGTCACAGTTGGAAGTATTGGAAATACTTCTTTAAGAGAAAAACTGTTTAATATGCTCAAGGGTATAGGATTTATTTTACCTCCAATAATTGATGTTTCTTCAAATATAGGAAGTGATGTAATGCTTGGTGAGGGTGTTTATATAGGAAAGAAAACAGTAGTTAATCCAAATAGCAATATAGGAAATATGTCTATTATAAATACAGGTGCAATTATTGAACATTGTTGTTTTATTGGTGAATTTACACACATAGCGCCAGGTGCTGTAGTATGTGGTGATGTTAAAATAGGTGCTCGTACTCATGTTGGTGCAAATGCTACGGTTATTCAAGGTACAAATATTGGTGACAATAGCATTGTAGGTGCTGGAAGCATTGTTACTAATGATGTGCCAGGTAAAGTTATTGCTTATGGTAATCCATGTAAAGTGGTGAAAAATAATGAGTAAAATTTTTGTAATAGCTGAAGCCGGAGTTAATCACAATGGAGACATAAAATTAGCTAAAAAATTAATAGACGTTGCAAAAAGTGCCGGAGCAGATGCAGTGAAATTTCAAACCTTTAAAGCAGAGAACGTTGTGTCTAAGGTTGCGCAAAAGGCAGAGTATCAAAAAGAAACTACCGGGGCTGACGAAAGCCAGCTTGATATGGTAAAGAAATTAGAGCTAACTTTTCAAGATTTTAGAGAACTAAAAAAATATTGTGAGGAAAAGGAAATATTATTTCTTTCCACGCCATTTGATTTAGAAAGTATAGAGTTTTTAGAAAGCCTTGATATACCTATATATAAAGTGCCTTCCGGAGAGGTGAACAATCTGCTCTATCTGATGAAAATTGCAGGCACAGGTAAGCCTATAATAATGTCTACCGGGATGACTGATTTGGATGAGGTGAGTTCGGCATTAGAGGTGCTTCGGGATAATGGTGCAGGAACGATAACGCTGCTACACTGTAATACTCAGTATCCTACTCCTTTTGAAGATGCCAATATCAAGGCAATGCTAACTTTGAAGGAACGTTTTGGTATTGCGGTTGGCTATTCAGATCATACTTTAGGGATTGAAGCACCAGTCGCGGCGGTAGCATTAGGCGCAACTGTGATTGAAAAACACTTTACCCTTGATAAAAATATGGAGGGACCAGACCATAAGGCGAGTCTTGATCCACAGGAGCTCAAGGCTATGGTAACGGCTATCAGGAATATTGAAGTTGCTTTAGGAGATGGCATAAAACGACCATCAAAATCTGAAATTTTTAACAAAGAAGTAGCTCGTAAAAGCATTGTCGCCAGGCGAAATATAATTAAAGGTGAAATTTTTACTGAAAATAATATAACGGTCAAGCGTCCGGGTAATGGAATTTCTCCTATGAGATGGTTTGAAATTATAGGAGAAATTGCAAAGCGTGATTTTTGTGAGGATGAGTTGATAGAAATATGAAAAAAACAATTTGTGTGGTCACTGGTAGTAGAGCAGAGTACGGTCTTTTAAGGCCCCTAATCAAGAAAATTATTGCTACCGATAATTTTGACTTAAAAATTGTAGCAACAGGTATGCACCTCTCTGAAGATTTTGGCCTTACATATAAGGAGATAGAAGCAGATGGCATTTCTATAGATGCTAAAATTCATGTATTGCAAGATGATGATTCTAATAAGGCTATGTCTAAGGCTATTGGATTTGGTGTTATAGGTTTTGCAGAGTATTTTGATAAAACCCAACCTGATATGGTAGTCGTATTAGGCGACCGATTTGAAATATTTGCTGCGGCTACAGCTGCCGCAGTTGTCTGTATTCCAATTGCTCATCTTTATGGTGGGGAAACAACAGAGGGAGCTGTTGATGAATTTTTTCGCCACTCTATAACTAAAATGAGCTATTTGCATTTTACTTCCACTGAGCAATACAGGCAGCGTGTTATTAATATGGGGGAAGCGCCAGAGCGGGTATTCAATGTTGGAGCAACTGGAGTGGAAAATATTTCAAGTATGCCTCTTATGAGCAAAGAGGAACTTGCTAAGAGTATAGGTTTTGAATTGAATACTCCGTATGCTATTGTAACATTTCATCCTGTAACATTAGAAAAGAATACTGCGGTAAAGCAGTTTGATGAACTATTATCTGCTCTTGATGCGACTAAGGGGATGAACTATGTTTTTACCAAAGCTAATGCTGATGCAAATGGTCGAGCAATAAATAAAAGAATAGACGAATATTGTGAGGATAGTGATAATGCCATTGCATTCACATCTATGGGCGTTTTAAGATACTTATCTGCAATGAAATACTGCGAAATGGTTATTGGTAATTCTTCCAGCGGAATAGTGGAAACCCCAAGCTTTAAAAAACCTACAATCAATATTGGGGACAGGCAAAAAGGCCGGATATGTGCAAAATCCGTGATATGTTGTGAACCAGAGAAGCATACGATTCTGCAAAGCATTGCCAGGGTAAGGTCACAGAAGTTTTTGGATGAAATTGCAAAACAGAAGAGTCCCTATGGTGATGGGAAAACTTCAGAGAAGATTTTAGCTACAATAAAGGACTTCCTTGATAATGATAGGATAAACTTAAAAAAGAGCTTTTATGATGTGAGGGGATAAACCATGTACAAAGATAAAAAGATAATTGCAATTATTCCTGCGCGTAGCGGCTCTAAGGGCTTACCTGATAAGAATATACGTATTCTTAATGGGAAGCCTTTGCTTGCATATAGTATTGGTGCAGCCCGGGAGGCAGGAATATTCGATGAAATATTCCTTTCAACCGATTCACAAGAATATGCTAATATTGCAATACAACATGGTGCAAATGTACCCTTTTTAAGGTCCGATGAGCTTGCTACAGATGCAGCTTCGACATTGGATTGTGTAAAGGAAGCACTAGACCAATATAATACAATTGGCAAACAATTTGATATATTTGTTATTTTGCAACCTACATCGCCTTTAAGAACACCTCAGGATATAGTTGCAGCAGTTGAAACAATGATTGTAAATAATGCGGATACTGTTGTTTCAGTTTGCGAGGCCGACCATTCTCCGTTGTGGTACAATACTTTGCCAGAAAGTAAATCATTAAATGGCTTTCTGCGACAGGAAGTATTAACAAAAACCAGACAAGAGTTACCAACTTACTACAGGATAAATGGTGCGGTTTATGTCGTGAAAACAGAGTATTTTGCAAGGTCACAAAATATCTATGATTGTAATTCTTTCGCATACATAATGCCAAAAGAGAATTCAATAGATATAGATACTTTACTGGATTTTTCCATAGCAGAGTATTTGCTAATACAAAAAAATAATATGTAATTCGGCTATTCCATTTCTGCTAATGCCGGTTCTGACTAGGTATCTTAACCCGGACGACTATGGAGTAGTTGCGATGTTTGGGGTTCTGTTAAGCTTTATGGTGCCGTTTACTGGTTTGAGTATTCATGGAGCTATCGCACGGCAGTATTACGATCGTGATGAAGTCGATTTGCCTTCGTATGTTACTAATTGCTTATTTATACTTATTAGTAGCACTAGAATAGTAGGCATTATATTTCACTTATGCCCGGTTTGCTAGACATAAAGAAAAGACATTATAATAAAAAATATGGAGGTAATCGTGAAAAAACCTGTTAAACTTGCTGTTGCTTTAAAGTACGATGAAGAAAAAGAAGAGGCACCTGTAGTTGTTGCATCTGGCAGGGGAGAAATTGCTAAAAAGATAATCGAAAAGGCAACAGAAGAAGATGTGCCTGTTTATACTGATGAGTCCCTGGCACAGGTCCTGGAATCTTTAGAGGTCGGGACGGAAATTCCGCCGGAACTCTATGAAGCGGTAGCACAGGTTATTGCCTTTGTCTGGCAGATTGACAGTAAACATTCCGGGGGAGTGGAATGAAATCATGAGTATTAATATCATAAATATTTCAACCAGTAATGTTCTTCAGCTGCAGCAGAAATTGTTGCTTGTGCCGGGGCAGGTACTTAAAGGACAGGTTGCGGAAATCCAGGGCAATCAGGTGGTTCTCCAATTTGGGAATGATTTGCTAAAGGCGGAAACCAGGGTTAAGTTAAGATCGGGGCAGAAGTTAAAGCTCCTGGTAGAATCAGTTAACAATGGTTTTATCAGCCTGAAAGTACTTCCTGGAAATGAAACGATAAGACCGGAGGATTTAATATTATTAAGGATGGGAATTAAACCACAGGAAAACATAGAAGCAGTTATCCGGGAGTTTCTCAGGTTTCAAATGCCGCTAAATCCTCAGGATATCATGGAAATAATTACATTTATTAAAGATAATAAATTGTCAGAAGAGATATTATCCCTAATTGTGTGGCTGAAGAGTACCGGTATAAAAATAAAATCAGGCGAAGATTTAAATGCTTTGAAAGATTTATATAGATTTTTCCGGGGGGAGTTTTCGGGCCGGGATGAAGCCAGGTTTTTTAATTTTTTAAACGAATCCGAAAATACTAGTTCTGAGGGGTATAATATATTTGGTTGGCCTTTAGGGAAACATCATATTTATTTATTAACACCGGGTTCTAAGAAAGAAAGGCTGCAGCCGGAAACGTGTCAGCTCTTTCTGAGATTGAAATCCAGGGTACTTGAAGAACTCTGGGTAAAACTGGACAGTATACAAAATAATCTAAATGTAGACATATTGTGTAATAATGAAAAACACCGTCTGATTATTGATAAAGAAATTATTTCACTTCAAAAAACTCTGCAGTCTGCTGGTTACCATGTGGGAAAGATTACAGTGGAAGTAGGCAGGGTCAATACTATATTTGACCTGTTACCCGGTCATGGACAGGGAATTGCTACAGTAAATATTAAAGTATAGGTGAGGACATTAGCCGGAATTTATCAATCCTTCTTTTAGCCTTTTCCAAAAAGCTTTTAACCCAGATGGCTGATTGCTTTCATATTCACCTTATTGCTCCATTTAAAGAACTTGATGACATTTTAATTTCTTGACTAAACCTGAAAAGTTACATTCTCAAATAGTACCCGGCTATGTGTAGTGTAGGGTTCTATCCTTTTTGTATATACCATAAGAGTGCTTTGGCAAGTAGGTCTTTTTCACTGTATCCCGGGTGTTTTTTGCAAAAGTTTTTCCAGTTACCCCATATTTTGTTATTTATCCTTATAGTTTTTCTAATTTCTTCACCATCATCAGGAATAGGAACATCGAACCTGTCATCAATTGTCTGAATCTGGCTGATATTTTTTTTCCACCACTCGGACATCTGTATTATCTCATCGGCAAAATTCAGTATTTTAGATAATTTATCGATGTCAACACCTGTAATTACTAGTCGGTCTGACTCCTCGTTTTCGGGTATTGCTACCTGTCTGACATTTTTGTTATGTCCCTTGTTTTCTTTATTAAGAAAGTAACCTGCTTTTTCAAATTGTTTTTGTAATGTTTTTTTTGATTTCATTATTTCATTTTCAAATTGAGGAGAATTTAAGATTTGGCGTAAACTTATACCTTCGCTTAATTTGTCATTAATATATTTTATTTTATCCTGTTTACCCGAATTAAAAAAATCTTCTTTTCCCATTACTAGCTTTCCCTATTTTAGTAAATGTCATTAAGTGTCATTTTTAGTCGGCAGAGAATCAAGTAAAAAATTTTTCTTATTAGTTGATTATAGCAAAAAAAACCTGGTATTACTGACAATTTATAAAAAATCATAAGTTTATGTTTTGCTGATTGATTATTTCTTTTAAATTTAGCAAAATCAGCAGGCGATTATCTATTTTTCCTACTCCATCAACGAACCTTGCTTCAACAGTACTAATAAGTTCGGGTGTTTCAATGTCTTTTTCTTCCAGGTAATTTACTTCTGTAACGCTGTCAACAATGATGCCAAAATTTATGTCATCAATGTTTAAGATTATTATTCGAGATTGCTCAGTAAGTTTGCTTTCCTCATTACCAAGCCTTTTACTAAGACTTATTACTGGCACAATATTGCCTCTAAGGTTTATAACTCCTTTAATATAGTCGGGGCTTTTAGGAACTCTTGTAAATGCCGGCGGCCTTATTATTTCTTTGACCACCTGTATATCTATGGCATATTCTTCCTCGCCTGACTTAAATGTAACCATTTGCCTTCTTTCCATTATATTCACTCCTTTGTATTTTTTACATTGAATTTGAGTAATGGTTGATTCAACTGCAAAAAGTCCGTTATTATCTCTCGTAGAGAAGACTTCAGTCTCCCCGGAACTCGGGATGCAATTCTTCAGCATTTGACGCGGAAGCTGAAGCATCC
>DAOUSQ010000092.1 GCA_030627145.1 Syntrophomonadaceae bacterium
CCAACAGCATGTAAAGTATCAAAAGGAATGCTGGCAATATAGGTCGCAATAAAGGTTTCTAGGGTTAACGGGTATATAAAACCTACCCAGTGCCAGATATTCATTGTCCAACCGAAAAGATAACCACATACTCCCCCTAACACAGTAAAAGATATAAACTTAAAATTGCTTCCATTTCCGGCAAGTAACCCGGCCGCAACCCCACACATTCCCCAGCAAAACATCTGCCAGGGTGTCCATGGACCCTGCCCTAAGAAAAAATTAGATACCAGAGCAGCTACTGCTCCTACCATAAACCCCGTCTGAGGTCCAAAAACGTATCCGGTTATCATAACCATAAAAGTGGTAGGCTGCAGACTCATTATTGCAGCAAAGGGTATTCTAGATATAGCAGCAAGGGAAGCCATAGTAGCTATAAAGGCCACTTCTCTTGAAGTTGCCCCGCTTTTCTCAAATCGCCAGAAAAAAGTCAGCATAGCCAGTCCAATTATTATAGCTGAGAATAAGGCCCAATTTATATAATAGAAAGGACTTTCAGGAATAATACTTATAGCCAGAAGTATTACTATGATTATTATGATAAGTGGAAGAAATTTATTTTTCATATCTATATCCTCGTAAATAGAGTTTTTTCTACTAGGTCCCTATAGGTGTTGGAGTTTTTCACAACCCGTCTATGCTCCGGCTAATATTGAGCTAGAAGATTTCTCAGCTGCACAATACTATACGCACACTGAGCCCGGGTTGCACTCACATTGGCTTGAAATCCTGGATATAATAATCCGTTTTCTTCAGCCAGGGAAACATAACCTGAATACCATTCAGGTCCTTCTACCATTTTATTCTTCTCTTCCTCTGGCAAGGCTCTTACTATCATAGTAGCCAGTTCTGCCCCTTTTATCTGCCCATTTGGATTAAAAGATCCATCTGGCATTCCATTAACATACCCTTTATCTACACTTATTGATATGTATTTTTGTGCCCAGTGATTTCCCGGTACATCAGGAAACCCTTTAGCATTAGTTGTATTCATGTTTTCTAAGCCTAAACCACATACCATGAATTTAGTAAACTCAGCCCTGCTGACTGACTTATCGGGCTTAAAAGTCCCATCCGGATATCCGCTCAGTACTCCTGCTTCTACCAGGTTAATAATAGGTTTATAAGCCCAATTATTAGAAGATAAATCACTAAAAGTACTATTTCCAGAAGCCACGGGGTTATTATTGCTGTAATGATCTATATTCACAGGAAATGGTTTTTGAGCTAGGGCCAATATGGCATAGGCTGTCATAGTAACAGGTGATGAAATAACATCCTTTTTCCAGTTAAAAGATCCATCATTATTCTGCAGGCTCAAAAGATAAGATACTGGGTTATTACCGTTAATTGTCCATTTTTCACCTGTAATATCTTCTCCAGAAGCAATTAATCCCTGTAAGCCCCAGGATGTTGAAGCAGAATTGGTATCGGCAGCCATCCAGTCATCACCGCAGTTAAACCCACCATCTTCTTCCTGACATGTTTTCAAGTAATCAAGAGCATTTTTTATTGCTATAGAATTTGCAGGATCTTCTCCTAATAAAACTAGTGTCTGTAAAGCAACACCGGTATCATCCGAGTCACTGGCAGTTCCCTCTATCCAGCCAAAACCGCCGTCTTCATTTTGATGATTTAACATCCATTCCCTGGCCTTTTCTTTATTGGGAATGTCGTAACCGACTGAAGAAAGAGCCAGAATTGACCACATATGAGAATTAACCCACCCCTCTTCTCCTTTAGCAGGCTGAGCAAACTGACCACTGCTTTGCTGGAATGGTACTATTTTTTCAGCCAGGTTAATATCCTGGTACACCAGTCCCTGCCCGGCTGCGGTTAAAGTCAGGAGCATACGAGCGTAATCTGTTGTTTCATCTAGAAGTTTTTCATAGTTATTTAAAAAATCAACTGGATTTAATCCTGAAGGTTGCCATGCACTACATGTAACATCTTCACCCGCAGCTTTTAAGGCCATAATCACCCAGCAGGTCACCCCCCTGCTGCTTGGTCGCCCTGCTCTACTAGGAAACCCACCATCTTCATTCTGGATACTGTGCAAATATTCTACAGCCCTGTCAATACTATGTGTAACTTCCTGCTCAGGAAGTGAATTGGCAGCAAATACTACGTTAGTAGATGCAAATACCAGCAATAGAACCATACACAGGCAAACCAAGTTTTTTATTCTTTTCATTAAAAAAATCCCTCCCCTAAAACTTAAACAATTATTAATTTTGATTCTCCTGCAAAAAGTATAGTCCGTTAGTTTGAATGCATAAATATTCTGGCTCCAATCTCCACATGGGCAACATCTACTGCTTGTCTCACGGCGAAAGGGGTACCGGGCAGAATTCACATCGTGTTCAATGCCCTCTCGCGACGTCCATGTTGCTCGCCACCTTTCGCCGCTTCGCCTTCGCAGGATGTTGCAACCATGCTCCGCTAACGTCGCTCTACATATTTATGCATTCAAACAGATTATTCTAGGGTTTTTGCAGTAACCAATTTTAAATTTTCAACTTTTAATTATTGTTAAAAAAAGCAGTTCTTAATAAAATTTTGGATGAAAGAAAAAAGCGCAGTTTTTTTCTAAACCTCAGCAATATATGATAAAAAGAATTACCAAATAACAATGAAAATGCTATATTACCTGCAGCACGGAAACTTTCAAAAGCAAAACTGGCCATATAGGTAGCAACAAAGGTACTCCAGTTTAACGGGTATACAAAAGCTGTCCAGTGCCATACATTCATTATCCATCCGTAAAAATAACCCCATAATCCACAGTATACTGCCAGTATTTTTATATTAAATCGTTTTTGACTTCTGGCAAGTAAAGCAGCCGATGCTCCGGCCAGTCCCATGCAAACCATCTGCCAGGCTGTCCATGGGACCTGTCCTGCGTAAAAATTAGATACAAGAATAGCAACTGCTCCCACTAAAAAACCTGCCTGAGCTCCGAAAACATATCCAGTGATCATAGCTATAAAAAAGGTGGGTTGGATACTCATTAGATAAGCAAAAGGCATTCTGGTAACTGCTGCCAGTCCAGCCAATGTAGCAATAACAGCAATTTCCCTGGTAGAAGCTTTATTCTTTTCGTATTGACCAAAAAATCCCAGTAAGATAACTACAATAATAATGGTAGATACAAGAGCCCAATTACCCTGGAACAGATAACTGCCAGGTATCATACTAATTACCAGCACCATAACTGCAACCATTATTGTGAAAGCACTAAATTTATTCATAAAATCACCGGTTAAACTGAAAGGGCTTTGTCATCATTTCGCTTCGTGATTATCCTGTTTAATATGTCTTTACCCTGTTTAAGTGTTACAACGTTATCAATAATATTATTAAACAACTTGCTGATCTGCGGAGAATAAAAGGTTGAATTAGTTAGTATATCGTATTTACTTCCACTGGCAACTATGGTTCCGTCAGCCATTAACACAATCCTGTCAGCATATTCAGCAGCAAATTCCACATCGTGAGTAATAATAATAATGGCTGTTCCTTCTTTTTGAAATTGCAAAAGTATATTTCCCAGTTCTTCTTTCAAAAGATAATCTAGGCCGCGAGTGGGCTCATCCAGTAAAAGTAATTTCGGTCTGGCTACTAGGACAGATGCCAGGGCAACCCGCTGACGTTCTCCTGTACTCAAGTCTCTTGGATTTTTTTCTGCATGGGGCATTAAATACAGCCGCTCTAAAATTTCTTTAATGATTCCGTCATCCTTTATCCCCAGGTTATTCATAGTATAAGCAAGTTCTTCACGAACCGAAGGTAAGAACAGGTAATCATTGGGGTCCTGTGATAGATAACCTACAACAGAAGCAAGTTCTTCTACTGAGCATTTTCTGGTATCTCTCCCGGAAACTCCGACATGTCCTCGACCCGGTTTGAGAATTCCGTTGATGTTCTTCATAAGAGTGGT
This sequence comes from Syntrophomonadaceae bacterium, assembly GCA_030627145.1. Next base: position 3,980 of record DAOUSQ010000092.1, read on the forward strand.
TTTACCTGCACCATTCTCTCCCATTATTACAACAAATTCACCCGGGGCAATATTAAGGTTTACATTCTTTAAAACTTCCTGTCCATTTGAATATGTAAACCACAGGTTTTGTATATCAACAACACTTTCCTCTTCGCTTACCTGTAATCCTTCTGGGGGGTTTTTTATGATAACCTGTCTACCTGTTGTGGAACTTTCAAACGGGTAATAGGATTTAAGAATTCGCCTTCCCTGCTTAACTGTTACTGGTATCTCCGGGTATTCTACACTGGCAAATAATTGAGCCAGTGGTGGTATAAACGGGGTGTTGTTTTTTACTGCCCAATGAGCTATTGCATCCGGGGCATGATGGTCATATGCAATCCGCCCCTTATCCATGACAAGCATTCTATCAGCAAGATGAAAACATCTTTCTAAACGCTGCTCAATTAAAACTACCGTAATACCATTTTCTTCGTTTAGCCTTCTTACCATAGTAAGTATCTCTTCGCCTGCAATAGGGTCTAGCTGGGATGTAGGTTCATCTAAAAGCAAAATATCTGGCTGCATAGCCAGTACTGAAGCCAGGGCTACTTTTTGCTTTTGTCCCCCGGATAATTCCGGTATAAAACTGTTTAAATAACTTGATAAACCAAGTGCACTGGTAACTTCCATTACCCGCCTTTTCATCAGGTTATTTGGCATACCCACGTTTTCCATGCCAAAAGCTATTTCCTGTTCCACATTGGTCATTACCAGCTGGCTCTCCGGGTCCTGAAACACCATGCCAATCTGCTGAGCAAGGCTGCGCCGGTCAACCTGTCTTAGCTCTTTGTTATCAATGTAAACCTTCCCACCGTAAGTTCCACCATAAAAGTCCGGAATTAAACCGGCTATAGCTCGAACCAGGCTGGATTTTCCACTGCCCGATCCCCCTACTACCAATACAAACTGCCCCTCGGGAATTTCTAAATTTATTCTGTCCAGGGAAGGCTTTTTGCTGTCTGGATAATAATATTTTAAATCTTCGATTTTAATATCGGCCACTTCTTCCACCCCCAGTTAAGAATGGCAGGAACTATAAGCAAAAGTACTACTATACTAGCCATTTTGACTTCGTAAAGTTGAATTTCCGGTAATTTAGGATAATAGTTATAACTAGACCAG
>DAOUSQ010000115.1 GCA_030627145.1 Syntrophomonadaceae bacterium
ACTATTCACTATTCACTATTCACTATTAACTATTCTCTAAAAAACTATTGACTATCAACTAAAGTTTGGAAAACCTGTACTTATTTCATACAAAGGAGGAAAATTATGCGACTTATTATCACCGGTGGAGGAACGGGAGGGCATATTTATCCAGCGCTTGCTATAGCCCGGGCTGTAAAGGAACGAGTTCCTTCAGTTGAGATACTTTATATTGGAACTAAAAAGGGGTTGGAAAGTAAAATTGTACCCCGGGCTGGGCTGCCTTTCAAAACTGTTGATATTTCAGGCATTGATCGTTCATCAATGTTAAAAGCCTCAAAAACACTGATTAAATTTCCCAAAAGTTTCTTTCAGGCATGGGATATATTAAAAAAATTTCGCCCCGATATAGTGTTGGGAACAGGAGGGTACGTATCCTTTCCTATTGTTCTTGCCGGAACATTTATGCCCTGCACAACAATAATACATGAACAAAATGCAATGCCCGGTCTTGCCAATCGCAATCTGGCTAAAAGAGTAGACTATACACTTCTTACCTTTGAAGAAGCAAAAAAGTACCTGGATGCTAAAAGTATAAAAGTAACTGGATTACCGGTGCGCAAAGAGATCATGGAGATTGATAAAGAACAGGCCAGGAAAAACCTGGGGTTCAGTAAAGATAAGTTTACCCTGGTAGCTTTTGGCGGAAGCCGGGGTGCCATGTCTATTAACCGGGCTATGCTCGAAGTAGTTGAAAAATACAAAAACGAAGATATACAAATAATCTGGATTACCGGGGAGTCAGGTCATGAAGAAATAAAAAATGAACTTGAAAAACATGTTACTACGGATAAAATAAAATGCAAACTTCATATATTATCCTATATGTTTAATATAGAAGAGGCTCTGGCTGCTGCAGATTTAGCGGTGTGCCGTGCCGGGGCCAGTACCCTGTCTGAGCTTGCCCTACTGGGGCTGCCTGCTATTTTAGTTCCCTATCCCTATGCAGCGGAAAATCACCAGGAAAAGAATGCCCGGGCACTTTTACAAAAAAATGCAGTAGATATGGTTATTGATGAGTTCCTTGATGGGGATACTCTTTATAAAAGAATTGAAAAATTAAGAAACGACAGACAAGAACTAAAAAAAATGGGTATAAACATACACAAAGAGGCCAGACCCAATGCCTTAAATGATATTGTGGATATTGTAGTCAGGAGTAAGATTTGAGGTATAAGGATAATAGAATAGTGCCTTTGCTATCTATTTTGTTGTGGGAAGACAAGCAGTAGGTATTAATATCACCCTTACCCCTCACTTCATATTAATTGAATGTCACCACTTTTATTAATTTTGCATACAATAAAGCGTAAGTCTTATAAAAAAACTGGAGAAGGAGATGAGAAAATGGCCGCCGCATCGGGACAATGGATTCATATGGTAGGGATAGCCGGAGCAGGTATGAGCGGTATTGCCAGGGTACTCTCAGAAAAAGGATATAAAGTCAGCGGTTCAGATTTACAAACCAATACAGTGACAGATAAACTTAAAGAATTAGGTATTGAAATATACCAGGGCCATTCTTCATCCAATCTCAAGGAAGGAGTTGAGGTGCTGGTTATTTCGTCGGCAATTCCTCAAGACAATGCTGAGGTTAAACTGGCGAAAGAAAGAAATATTCCTGTATTAAAAAGAGGACAGATGCTGGCCAAACTGGTCAACACCAATAAGGGTATAGCTATTGCTGGCGCTCATGGAAAAACTACCACAACATCTATGATGTATGCTGTTCTGGCTGATTGCGGACTCGACCCAACATTTTTTGTGGGTGGGGAATTCCAGGGTAAGGGACCTGGAGCTGGGCTGGGAACAGGTGAATATTCTGTCGCTGAAGCCGATGAAAGTGATGCTTCATTTTTAGAGCTTAACCCGTATATAGCGATAGTGACTAACATTGAAGACGACCACCTGGATTATTATGAGTCGGTTGAAAATATACAACGGGCATTTAAACAATTCCTGACCCAGGTTAAACCCGGTGGATTTGCTGTGGTTTGTGGAGATGACACCTGTATCAAAAAAATAATAAAAGAAACAGATGTTAAAACAATTTCTTATGGTGAAGAAGAATCCAATGATTACTACCTGAGAAACTGGAATGCAAAGGGTATAGGTTCAATATTTGAAGTATATAGCAAAGGTAAATATCTTACCAGTATAGAACTTTCAGTACCTGGGAAACATAATGCATTAAATGCTCTATCCACCATAATAACAGGTTTAGAAATAGGGCTGGATATTAGCGGTATAAAAAAGGCGCTAAAAAGCTTTACAGGGGCCAAACGTCGATTTGAAGTCATAGGTAGAAACGGAAATATAACAATCGTCGATGACTATGCTCATCATCCCACTGAGATCAGGGCTACTATAGAAGCCGCCAGGAATTTTCATAATGGCAGGCTGGTAGTGATTTTTCAACCTCATCGTTATTCGCGTACCAAATTACTGGGAAAACAGCTGGGCGAAGCATTTACCAGGGCAGATTTGGTAATCTTTACAGAAATATATGCTGCCGGGGAGAAATCTATTCCGGGAATAAATGGCAAATTAGTTTACAATGCTGCCAGGGATGCTGGCTGTAACGCTGTTTATGTGCCACTGTTCAACAAAATAGATGATTTCGTAATTGAGCATATGCAGGAAAACGATCTTATTATAACCATGGGCGCTGGAGATATATGGAAAGCAGGTATTGGTGTGCTTGATAAACTTCTCGAATCTGTCCTTGAAGCTTAATTTTAAGCGGAGGTGTTTACTTGGAGAACTTATTTATAAGGGGATGCATACCACTTAAAGGGCAGGTCAAAATAAGTGGCTCCAAAAATGCGACTCTTCCTATTATGGCTGCCAGTCTTATGTCTTCAGGAGAGGTAGTCTTAACAGGGGTACCCGATCTAGAAGACATTAATGTAATGTCAAAAGCTCTGAGGGTACTTGGAGCAAAGGTGAAAAGAGAAAAAGACATTTTAGTTATAGATGGAAGGACCGTAAATTCCTTTGAACTTTCGGAAGATATTTCCCGGAAAATGAGAGCATCAAACCTGGTTATGGGAGCGCTCCTGGGACGTTTCGGGCATGCTAAAATTGCTTATCCCGGCGGGTGTGCTATCGGCACGAGACCGATGGACCTTCATATAAAAGGTTTTAAAAACCTGGGTTACAGAATAATAGAAGAACACGGATTTATGGAAGGGAAAGGTAATTCTGTTTGTGGTAAAGAGATACTCCTCGATTTTCCCAGCGTAGGGGCGACCGAAAATATAATGATGGCAGCAGCCCTTACACCAGGAAACACAATTATTAGAAATGCTGCCAGGGAACCGGAAATTGTAGATTTACAGAATTTTCTAAACCGTATGGGTGCAAAAATAAGAGGTGCAGGTCTGGATACTATCCGTATTGAGGGAGTTGAACGGTTGGGTGGAGTCGAACATATGGTTATACCTGATCGTATTGAGGCCGGGACCTTCATAGTAGCAGCTGCTATAAGCAGGGGAGACATCTATATGGAAAATATAGTCTTAGAACACATTCAACCAATTACAGCAAAGCTCAAAGAAATTGGGGCAGAAATAATGTCCTGGAATACCAAAATAAGGGTAGTGGGGAATAAAACATACAGGGCAGCAAACATAAAAACCATGCCTTACCCGGGATTTCCAACCGATATGCAGGCACAGATGATGGCTTTATTATCTACAGTTTCAGGGACCAGTGTAATAGTTGAAACAATTTTCGAAAACCGGTTTATGCATGTGCAGGAACTCAGGCGTATGGGAGCAGATATAAAAATTGAAGGTAAGGTAGCTATTATCAAGGGAAAAAAACATCTGGAAGGGACATCAGTTGATGCGACTGATTTAAGAGCAGGAGCTGCGTTAATACTGGCAGGGTTATATGCTACGGGAGAAACAAAGATTGGTAAAATTGATCATATAGACCGGGGATATGAAAAAATACATCTTAAATTAAAAGAATTAGGAGCCGATATAAAAAGGTGCTGAAGTCTTACGACTCCAGTCCTTTTTGGTTTGACCAGCATGTTTGCTGAGCCGATGGGTTGAAAGAAACCCTATCACCTAACCAGCGGGAAGATAACCCGAGGGCAAGGGCGTCACTGGTAACGGTGGGGTCTGAAGGAAGCCG
>DAOUSQ010000071.1 GCA_030627145.1 Syntrophomonadaceae bacterium
ACTGAGGTTTACCAGGAGCCGTATACGAGGCCCGTACGTACGGTTCTGTGAGAGGGATGATGCTGCAGCAAGCTACTGCAGCATTACCCTACTCGATTTAATACAACTTTCATACTTGACAGAATAATACTATATTAATGTTTTATAAAAAAGTACTATTTGAGCAATAAAGTGAAGGGTTAGGAGTAAAGTGTGAGGCGAGTATCCATTAATTCAACATAGGCGTTGTTAATTGTGAAACTTGAGTTACTAATTATTGGTGGCATAGTACTATCCCCCATAAGAGAACTGAGTGGTTTATAATTAAAAAATAGGAACAAACCAACTTTTGGATAACAGATAATAATAAACAGAGGGAGGTAGTTTTATGGAGCAGATTAGTCAGATTGGAATACTAACAGGTGGAGGGGATTGTCCCGGTTTAAATTCCGTAATTCGTGCAATTACAAAGACTGCAATTATTGAATATGGACTCGAAGTGATTGGTTTTCTGGATGGCTTTAACGGGCTGGTTGAAAATCGCTATATACAGCTTGATTTACGCAGTGTATCTGGAATTAGTCATACAGGGGGTACCGTTCTGGGAACCACTAATCGTGATAATCCTTTTAAATTTTTAACTGTTACGGAAAAAGGTCAGCAGTATAGTGATGAATCCGATAGGGCTATTAATAATTTAAGGAATTTAGGACTTAATGGACTTATTGTAATTGGCGGCGATGGGAGCCTGAACATAGCCCAGAGGTTTTATGAAAAAGGAGTACCCATTGTAGGTGTACCTAAAACGATTGATAATGATTTATCAGCTACAGATGTTACATTTGGGTTTAATACAGCAGTTAATACTGCTTCTGAGGCACTTGATAAACTGCATACTACAGCTGAATCTCACCACCGGGTAATGATCCTTGAGGTCATGGGTAGATATGCAGGCTGGATAGCCCTGCATGCTGGTATTTCAGGAAGTGCAGATGTTATCCTTATTCCCGAGATACCATATAATATTGATGCTGTAATAGCCAAGATTTCTCAAAGGTATCGACAGGGTAAAAAATTTAGTATTATAGTTGTAGCAGAGGGAGCTATTCCTGAAAATGGCGAAATGGTTATACAGAATCTTGTCCCAACCAGTCATGATCCGATTAGATTAGGGGGTATTGGACACAAAGTTGCTGAAGATATAGGAAGTAAACTACAGGATATAGAAATTAGAGTAACTGTATTGGGGCATCTCCAAAGGGGAGGATCCCCGATTCCATATGACAGGATTCTTGGTACTCGCTATGGAGTATCTGCTGTACAAGCTTTTATGGAAAGAAAATATGGGAGTATGGTAAGTTTAAATGGAACAGAAATAAATACTGTACCAATAAAAGATGCAATTAAAGAAATAAAAAAGGTAAACCCTGAAGGTAATCTTGTTAAAGCAGCCAGAGCTGTTGGTATTAGTATGGGAGATAGATAGAATTTACGTTATTTCCCAGGAAATTAGTAATAATGTTAAGTTATCATATATTAAACAGAGGAGTGATCAATTTGGGGTGAAGAAAATAGCAGTGCTTGGAGCCGGGTTAATGGGTGCAGGAATAGCACAGGTAGCTGCACAGGGAGGATATACTGTAATATTAAGGGATTTACAAATGGCCCTGGTTAATAATGGAATTAAGACTATTAAAAATAACCTAACAAAAATGATTAATAATGACCTGATAACGGAAAAACAGAAAAAAGATATTATGAATAGAATTCAAGGTTCTACTGATCTGGCGGAACTTAAAGATGTTGATCTGGTTATTGAAGCAGTAGTAGAAAACATGGCGGTTAAGAAACAAATATTCGCTGAACTGGATAATATATGTGCAGAACATACGATTCTGGCTACTAATACGTCAACCCTGTCTATAACAGAAATAGCTTCTTCAACCAAGAGAAATGACAGGGTGCTGGGTATGCATTTCTTTAATCCTGTTCCTAATATGAAGCTGGTAGAATTGGTTAAAGGAATAGAAACTTCAGACCAAACTGTTAATATAGCTGGAGAATTTGTCAAACAAATTGGCAAACAAGGTGTAGTAGTTCAAAGGGAAAGCCCGGGATTTATTGTTAATAGAATCCTGGTCCCATACCTTAATGAAGCTATTTTTGTATACGCAGAAGGTGTTGCTGCAAAAGAGGAAATAGATCTGGCCATGAAATATGGTGCAGGCATGCCGATTGGGCCGTTTGAATTGGCTGATATAATTGGGTTAGATATTTTGTATTCGATGGTACTGGCTTTTTATAATGAGTTCAGGGATACCAAGTATAGACCGCATCCTCTTTTTTCAACTATGATTCGAGCGGGTTACTTTGGAAAAAAGACAGGTAAAGGTTTTTACAATTATAATTCTCCAAAAAATGTGGAATAAAAATATTTTAGAATAAATAATTGAGAAAAATCTTATACATAAAAAAAGAATTAAATGGTTTATGCAGGGGGAATTAGAGATGGAATATTACCCGAAGAAGTCTTATGGTACATTGCTGGGTCTGGTAATGGGTATTCTGATATTTGGTTTTTGTTTATGGGGTATTGGGTATTCGCTCGGAGATGCTGATAGAACTTTAAAAATGATGCTATATATTCCTGCATATTTTTTTCTTGGAATATACCTTATTGTTTTGTCTGGTTCTTTTAATCTCAGCTACAGGATAAATGAAGAAAAGCTTATTGTAAAATGGGGCTTTATTAGTTTGCATATACCATGGGAAGATATAGACCACGTCATTCAAGTTAAAGGAAAAAGCAATCTATTTTCTATTCTCGGTATGAGCTGGCCAGGATATATAGTAGGACTTTATACAGCAAAAGGTTTAGGCCCGGTAAGGATGTATGCAACTCAACCACAGGAGGGTTTTATTTATCTTAAAACTCATAAAGGCTTTTTTGGGTTAACACCGGAGGATAGTAAGATGATTGATGTTATTGCAAGCAAAGCAGGCAAAACTATAGAAATTGTTGATATGGGGGAAATACCTGATGAAATAAAAGGCAGGAGTATGCATGAAGATAGATTTTATAGACTTTTATTAATTTTAAATATCCTTTTTATTGTAATGTTTTCTTTATATCTGGGTATTTTTTTTCCTGGTTCAGGTGCTCCCAGGTTCATTATATTATTACTAGTACTGGCAATTGCTCTCTTTTTCTTTAAAATAGGAAATGCCGGGAGACTATTTCAATTCAGTTCCCAGGGAGGATACATTTTACTGGTAATAGGTATTGCAGTTACTGGTATTTTCCTGATATTATCTCTATCAGAAATAAGTCTATAGACATTTAAATCTATATAATTGTTTTAGTAAATATAGAATTGATTCCACTGCGAAAACCTAAAACTTTTATAATTTTTCTATATTATTTGCAGCGGATACTTTAGCTTCCGCTGCAAATGTCGAAGAATTAGTATCCTGATTTCCGGGGAGACTGAAGGCTTCCCTACGAGAGATAATAACGGACTTTTCGCAGTGGAATCAGAATTAAGTTATTACGAAAGGATAAGTTATTATGCAGCTGGGAATAATTGGTATGCCTTTAACTGGGAAAACAACGATATTTGAATTATTGACTGATAATAAGAAGAACAAATTCTATAATTCTGGGAAAACTAATACAGCAATGGCCAGGATACCAGATGATAGGATTGACTATTTATCAAATTTATATAAACCTAAAAAGACTACCTATGCGCAATTAGAAATTGTTGATATTCCGGGGTTAATACCGGGTGCAGAAAAGGCTACGGTTCTGTTTCTTGATACAGTTCGAAAAGCAGATGCATTATTACAGGTAGTACGTGTATTTGATGATCCGTCAGTACCTGTATTTGATAATGAAATAAATCCGGTAAAAGATATAGAGAACATAAATTATGAACTTTTAATGGCAGATCTGGATTTAATCGAGAAACGTATTGAGCGAATAAATAGTAATAAGAAAAAAAATCAGATGCTAAAAGAGCTTGCATTACTGGAGCGATTAAAAGATGCTCTTGAAAATGAAAAACCATTATCGTCTGTTGAACTTGACGAAGAAGAAAAGGAAATAATGGGGACATATCAATTTTTAACCAGTAAACCGATGTTATTATGCCTTAATGTTTCAGAAGATGATCTATTAAACAAAGATTATCATAAAAAAGATGAAGTGACGACTTACGCGCAAGATCATAATATACCACTGGTTGAAATATCAGCTAACATAGAAAAAGAAATTTTTGAACTAGAAGGTGAAGAAAAAAACCTGTTCATGAGTGAACTGGGCATAGTAGAAGCAGGGATAATAAAAATTTCCAGGACTATGTATAAAACACTGGGTCTTTTATCTTTTTTTACTGTTGGAGAAGATGAAGTTAAGGCCTGGACTATTAAGGAAGGAACTCCAGCCAGGAAAGCTGCCGGGAAAATACATACCGATATAGAAAGAGGTTTTATAAGAGCTGAAGTTGTTGACTATAATGACTTAAAAGGATTTGGAAACATGAATGCTATAAAAGAAAAAGGTCTTTTTAGATTAGAAGGGAAAGAGTATATTGTAAAAGATGGAGACATAATTCATTTTAGATTTAATGTTTAGGTGGTAAGAACATGAAATCAATAATTATTGGAGCAGGTAAAGTTGGGTTTAGTATAGCCCAAATGCTTTCATCCGAAGAACACGATGTAGTCGTTATTGAACAAGATGAAGATAGACAGAATGTTGTTGAAGAAGCATTGGATGTCCAGGTAATTAAAGGGAGTGGTGCATCATCAGCAGTGCTTGAGACTGCCGGGGTAAAAACAGCTGATATGGTAGTTGCAGTTACAGAAACTGATGAATTAAATATGATTGCATGTCTTCTGGCCAAGCAGTATGGAGTACAAACTACCATCGCCAGAGTAAGAAACCCAGAGTATATTGAAAATCCTTATTTTTCTCCTGGAGATTTATTGGGAATTGATCTTATAATTAATCCCGAGCGGGTAACAGCACTTGAAATTGCCAAGATTGTCAATAACCCCGAAGCGTTAAATGTAGAGTATTATGCTGATGGTAGAGTTCAACTGATGGAGCTTTTTGTTCAGGAGAATTCGCCTATTGCAGGGATGAAACTGAAATTATTGAATACTTCCCAGTATGTAATAGTATCTATAAATCGTAAACACAGGACGATAGTACCTGCGGGGAAGATACCATAAATGCTGGTGATCATATTTATGTAATGGCCAATACTGCGGATATGCCGGAAGTTCTAAAGCCCCTGGGTATATATAGAAAGAGGATAGAAAAGATTACTATACTAGGAGCTGGGCGTACCGGTTGGTATTTAGCTCATATTATCGAAGAAGAAGAAAAGATACCTGTAAATATAAAAATCATTGAGAAAAATCCAAAAAGAGCCCGGGAAGTAGCGGGTAAATTGAAAAATGCTCTGGTTATTAATGGCGATGGAAGTGATCTTGACTTACTTGAAGCCGAAAATATAGGTCAATCAGATCTTTTTATTGCTGTAACCGATGATGATAAGATTAATCTTCTATCATCTCTTATTGCCAAAAACCTTGGAGTAGGAAAAACTATATCTAAAATCAAAAGATCAGATGTAATGCCGCTGGTTGAACAGATTGGGATTGATGTAGTTTTTAGTCCGCGTATCTTAACTGCCGGTGCAATTTTAAAGTATATACGCAGGGGTGATATTGTTTCGGTTACTGTTTTAGGTGAAGATAGTGCTGAAATGATTGAACTGGTAGCTCAGCCTGGTTCTATTGCAGTAAATAAACAGCTATATAAAATAAAATTTCCCAGTGGAGCAGTAATAGGGGCGATAGTGCGTGATGAAAAAGTTATTACTCCCAGTGGAGATAGTATTATTAAAGCCTTTGATCATCTAATGGTATTTTCTCTTCCTAAAAG
>DAOUSQ010000089.1 GCA_030627145.1 Syntrophomonadaceae bacterium
CAGGGTTTAGTTTTGAAGCCCATGTCCTTGGACAGGTTGGTGGAACAAATATGATCTTTAATAATGCCGGGCAGGAAATAATAAATATTTCAGTAAAAGATGCAGCTAATATGTGGGAGGAAGCCATAGAATGCTATATGAAATAAAGTCCTTAGCTCTAATGTCTGATATCCTATATTTATATTATTCTCCAGGGGGAATGTAGAAAAATGTTTTGTGAAGATAAATTCAAAGATGAATGCGGAGTCTTTGGTATCTATATAGATAACCCCGATAATGACACTGATGCAGCTAGAACAGCTTTTTATGGCCTGTATGGTTTGCAGCATAGAGGACAGGAAAGTGCTGGGATTGCAGTTTCAAATGGGGATAAAATCCAGCTGCAAAAAGGGATGGGACTGGTATCCGACATAATAAAAGAGCACCATATTAGAAAACTTAAAGGTAATATTGCTATAGGACATGTTCGTTATTCCACAACAGGAGAGAGCCATGTGGTTAATTCACAGCCGATGGTCTTTCATTATTTGAAAGGTATGGTGGCCCTGGCTCATAATGGGAACTTGGTTAATACAGTAGAGTTGCGGAAAAGACTTGCAACTTATGGTTCTGTTTTTCAAAGTACTACTGATACAGAATTAGTGGCCAATCTCCTGGCCAGGTATTCCCAAGATAAAATGGAAGATGCCCTGGCCAAGTGTATGATAGACATGAAAGGTGCTTTTGCCCTGGTTATTATGACTGAAGACTGCCTAGTGGGGGTTCGTGATCAATTAGGGATCAGACCTCTTTGTATTGGGATTCTTAATGGGAACTATGTGCTGGCATCTGAATCAGCAGCATTGGACACAATCAGTGCCGAATTTATCAGGGATGTAAAACCGGGAGAAATTGTTGTTATTGATAAAAAAGGCCTTCGGTCAATACAGGTAGCAAATTCACCCAGTTCTGCTCATTGTATTTTTGAATATATATATTTTGCTCGTCCTGATAGTACTATTGATGGAATAAATGTTTATAAAGCCAGACGTGAGGTAGGAAAACAACTGGCCAGGGAATGTAATATTGATGCTGATCTAGTGATATCTGTACCGGACTCAGGTACAGCTGCTGCACTGGGTTATGCTGAAGAATCCGGCCTGCCCTTTGAGGAGGGTTTAATGAAGAACCGTTATATAGGAAGAACATTTATTCAACCAACTCAGAAGATAAGAGAATTAGGGGTCCGTCTTAAATTAAATGCTGTAAGTGAAGTAGTGAGTGGAAAGAGGGCAATAATGGTTGACGATTCAATTGTAAGGGGAACTACCAGTAAAAATCTGGTCAATATGCTAAGGAAATCCGGGGCTATAGAGGTTCACATGGTAGTAGCTTCGCCGCCTACCAAATTTCCCTGTTATTATGGAATTGATACTTCACGACGAGAAGAACTTATTGCCAATACAATGGAACCCAAGGAGATAGGGGAATTTATTGGTGCTGACAGTTTACATTATGTAAGTATGGAAGGGCTGTTTTCGGCATTGAAAAATAATGAGGAATTCTTCTGCGCAGCATGTTTCAGTGGGAAATATCCTATTGAAATAGAATCTTAATAAATTTAAAGATTTGTTCTTAGTTATTCAAGGGAAAACAGAGGTTTTCCCTTGAAATAATAAGGATTGTATGAAATCCAATCCTATCCATAATTATAAATTAAAAATTCATAATTGATTCCCCTGCAAAAAGTCCGTTATTATCTCTTTCCGGGGAGACTTCAGTCTCCTGGAACTCAGGATACTAATTCTTCGGCATTTGACGCGGAAGGTAAAGTATCCGCTACAAATAATATAGAAAAAATAATAAAAGTTTTAGGTTTTTGCAGGGGAATCATAATTTTAAATTGCGCGAAGCGCTTATGGAGGTTTAATATGGATAAACCGGGTCTGAGTTATAAAAAGGCAGGAGTGGACATAGATGCTGGCAATAAGTCTGTGGAAATGATAAAAAAATGGGTGGGGCAAACAAAAAGGCCGGAAGTTCTGGCAGATATAGGATCATTTGCGGGATTCTTTGCACTTGATAATAATAAATATAAAGAACCAGTTCTGGTATCTGGGACAGATGGCGTGGGAACCAAACTAAGAATATCCCAGATGATGGGTATACATGATACGGTGGGGATAGACCTTGTAGCCATGTGTGTAAATGATATACTGGTACATGGTGCAGAGCCCCTGTTTTTTCTTGATTATATAGGTTTAGGGAAGCTTGATCCATATCTGGTTGAATCACTTGTAAAAGGAATAAGTCGGGGGTGTATTGATGCAGGGTGTTCCCTTATTGGTGGCGAAACTGCAGAAATGCCTGGCTTTTATGAAGAAAATGAATATGATTTAGCGGGCTTTACTGTGGGAGTTGTGGAGCGATCCAGGCTTATTAATGGAAATTCAATTGTTGCAGGAGATATTATAATTGGGTTGCCTTCCTCGGGAATTCATTCTAATGGTTATTCACTGGCTAGAAAGGTTTTGTTAGAAAAGGCTGGAATTAAACTGGAGCAGTATGTGGATGAGTTGGGAAGAACTTTGGGCGAAGAATTACTTATTCCCACCAGGATTTATGTAAAAGCTGTCCTGCCAATACTCAATAAAATAGAGATAAAAGGAATGGCTCATATTACGGGTGGCGGTATTATAGAAAACCTGCAGAGGATCCTTCCTTGCGAGACTGGGGCATTCATAGACAGCTCAACGTTTGAAATGAAGCCTGTTTTTAAAATGATAGAAAAACTTGGACAGGTAGATAAGGATGAGATGTTCAGGACTTTTAATATGGGAATTGGTTATACATTAATAGCTTCAGAGCAGAATTGTGATAAAGTTATGGATCACTTGCGTGTTCAAGGAGAAAAACCTATAGTAATAGGAAGAGTTAACTCAGATACAGAAGGGGTAATTATAAAATGATAAAGGTTATGGAGCCTGGTAGACTAAGGCTGGCTGTACTGGCTTCAGGAAGGGGTAGTAATTTTGATGCCCTGTGCAGAGCCATTGAAAATGGAAATTTAAACGCAGAAATAAGAGTTTTAATCAGTGATAAAAAAGAAGCGCCTGCTTTAGAAAAAGCTAAATCAAGGGGTATTAAACCCATTTATATTGAACCAGCAGATTACCCTGATCGGGATGAATATGAAAAAGCTATAGTAAAAGAACTTCACGATTGTGATATTAACATAGTTGCTCTGGCAGGTTATATGAGACTAGTTGGTAGTATCTTTTTACAGGCTTTTAACTTAAAGGTAGTCAATATACATCCCGCTTTATTACCATCGTTTACTGGCCTACATGCCCAGAAGCAGGCTTTAGATTATGGAGTAAGATACAGTGGGTGTACCGTACATATTGTTGACGAAGGAATGGATACTGGACCAATAATAATGCAATCTGTGGTACCGGTTTACCAGGATGATATTGAAGACAGCCTGGCCGAAAGGATACTGGTCGAAGAACATAAAACTTACTGGAGGGCACTACAGCTGTTTGCCGAAGGCAGGATTTTTATCGACGGCAGAAAGGTGTATATAAAATAATTAAAAAGAAAACCACGAAGACTAGTAATTAGATACGGTTAACTTTTTACCAGAAATAAGGGAGGATACAATTATGAAAAGAGCATTAATCAGCGTGTCTAACAAAGAGGGTATAGTGGACTTTGCCCGGGGACTTGAAAACCTGGGTTATGACATTATATCAACAGGAGGCACT
Source organism: Syntrophomonadaceae bacterium (assembly GCA_030627145.1). Next base: position 3,747 of record DAOUSQ010000089.1, read on the forward strand.
TTTCGTACCCTGCAAGAAGCAGGGATAAAAGTTACCCGGGTAGCAGATGTTACAGGGTTTCCAGAAATACTGGATGGAAGGGTTAAGACCCTGCATCCCAAAATCCATGGGGGAATACTTGCTCGTAGAATACCAGAGCATATGAAACAACTAAGTGATAATAACATAAACACAATAGATATAGTAGTGGTTAATCTTTATCCATTTAAGGAGACTATAAGTAAAACAAATGTTAGCCTTCAGGAAGCAATTGAAAATATTGATATTGGTGGACCGTCAATGGTAAGATCGGCAGCAAAAAATTATGAAGATGTAATAATAATAGTAGAAACAGATGATTATGGAGTAGTATTAAGGGAACTAGAGAGCAAAGGTGATATGAGTAAGAAAATGAGGTTGAAACTGGCTCTCAAGGCTTTCAGTCATACAGCTTCTTATGATTCTATGATTAGTTCTTACCTGGCAGGTGTTGATGTCGAAGAGAGAAAAGATGAACTAAATGAGGAAAAACCTGAACCGGGTGAAAATGATACTATTTTTCCTGACCGTTTAACATTTACCGGAAAAAAGGTATATGAGCTGCGCTACGGTGAAAATCCTCATCAAAAGGCCTGCTTTTATAGAAATGAAACATCAGCTAAAGGGCTACCTGGTGCCAGGCAGTTAAATGGAAAGGAACTCTCCTATAATAATATTATTGATACCCAGGCGGCATGGGGACTGGTCAGGGAATTTGCTCAGACTGCCTGTGTTATAGTAAAACATACTAATCCCTGTGGGACAGCTGTAGCTGATAGCCTGGATGAAGCTTTTGATAAAGCGTTTGCAGGTGATCCGGTTTCTGCTTTTGGAGGTATAATTGCTTTTAATCGCACGGTAGATTTAAAAACTGCTCAAAAAGCTGCCGAACCTTTTATGGAAGTGATAATTGCCCCCGGCTATGATGATGGTGCCCTGGAATGTCTAAAAGCGAAAAAGAACTTAAGGTTACTGCAGTTGCCTGTTACAGAGGGAGACAGGCTGCAGATTAAGAGTGTTGATGGTGGATTTGTTGTCCAGGAAAGCGATAAGGACGAACTTGATTTAAATAAGCTGCAGGTAGTTACAGAGAAAGCACCAACTCATGAGCAGCTAAAGGAAATGGCCTTTGCCTGGAAAGTTGTCGGGCATGTTAAATCAAATGCTATTGTTGTTGCTAAAAATGGAATGATAATTGGAGTAGGAGCCGGGCAGATGAACCGGGTAGGAAGTGCTGGTATTGCTCTTGAGAATGGAAAAGAGAAGTGTGAGGGAGCGGTGATGGCATCTGACGCATTTTTCCCCTTTAAAGATACGGTGGAACTTGCAGCACGCTATGGTATTAAGGCAATAATCCAACCCGGAGGATCTATACGAGACCAGGAAAGCATAGATGAATGTAATAAGCATGGAATAGCCATGGTTTTCACCGGGGTAAGACATTTCAGACACTAGAAG
>DAOUSQ010000082.1 GCA_030627145.1 Syntrophomonadaceae bacterium
ACTAATTCTTCGGCATTTGACGCGGAAGCTAAAGCATCCGCTACAAATAATATAGAAAAATTATAAAAGTTTTAGGTTTTTGCAAGGGAATCAAAATTATTGATGCTAATCATTTACCACCATAGTTCCTATACCTTTATTAGTAAATATTTCCAATAGTATGGAATGGGGTACCCTGCCATCAATAATATGAGTCCTACCCACTCCACCAGTAACTGATTCCACACAGCATTTTACCTTGGGGATCATACCCCCGGCGATAATACCTTCATCTATGTACTTATCTGCCTCACTTACTTTAAGGACTGAAATCAGACTTTCCTTATCTTCCGGGTTATTTAATAAACCAGGTACATCTGTAAGTAATACTAGCTTATCAGCTTTCATAGCTACAGCTATAGCAGAAGCTACTAAATCTGCGTTTATGTTATAGCTTTCCTGGTTATCGCCCATGCCAATAGGTGCAATAACTGGAATATACCCACTTTCTATTACTGTCTCTATTACTTCTGGATTAATTGAGCTAACTTCTCCAGCAAAGCCCATCTTACCGGTAGTATCTACAGGCCGGGCCTTTATTAGTCCCCCATCTTTTCCTGAAATTCCTACTGCTTTGCCGCCACTGGCATTAATTCCGGCAACAATTTCCTTATTTACCTTGCCCCCCAGTACCATTTCTACTATCTCCATAGTTTCCCTGTCGGTAACCCTGAGACCATTTAAGAAAGTAACTTCCAGCCCCAGTCGCCTCAGCATTATGTTAATCTCAGGTCCTCCCCCATGTACTACCACAGGATGCATTCCTACATATTTCATCAGGACTATGTCCTGCATTATTTTGTTCTTTAAAGCACAGTCTGTCATAGCTGCCCCACCATATTTTATTATCACTCTTTTTCCGTAGAATTCTTTTATATAGGGAAGGGCCTCTACAAGTATTTCAGCTTTTTCCATTGCTGAAATAATCATTCTCTTCACTCCTTCTGAAATAGTTGTTATTGTTAAGTCCGGTAATCTGCATTAATCCGTACGTATTCATAGGAAAGGTCACAGCCCCAAGCAGTAGCTTCAAAATTCCCGGATTTGAGATCAACCGTTATGCTAACGGTATCTTTTTGCAGTTCATCACGGGCCTTTTGTTCATCAAAAGGTAAACCCATTCCATTCTCAGCCATTTTCTCTTTACCCAGGTAAATATCAACTTTCCCGGGATCAAAACTGGCCTGGGAGTAACCAGCAGCTGCCAGGATTCTGCCCCAATTTGCATCTTCCCCGAAAACTGCGGTTTTTGTGAGATTAGACCCGGTAATTGACCGCCCTATAAGTCGCGCAGTTTCATAATCAAATGCATTAATAACTCGTACTTCTATTAACCGGGTAGCCCCTTCTCCATCCCTGGCGATCATTTTGGCCAGGTTAATATTGACAAAATCGACTGCTTCTTTTAGTTTTTGATAATCCTTTGATTCCACATCATCAATATAAGGATTACCAGCCAGCCCATTGGCCATAATAACTGCCATATCGTTGGTAGAGGTATCCCTGTCCACACTGATCATGTTATATGACCGATCACTCGAATCTTTTACCAATTTTTGTAAACAATTGCTGCTTATAGCAGCATCTGTTGTTATAAAGGCCAGCATAGTCGCCATATTAGGATGTATCATACCGGAACCTTTGGCAATAGCACCTATACGCACTGGTTTTCCCTGGATTTCAATCTCCACTGCTATTTCTTTATTTACCAGATCGGTTGTCATTATTGCCAGGGAAGCATAATAAGAACCTCCTTTAGAAATTGTTTCTGCAGCCCTTTTTATCCCTTTTTTAATTCTGTCCATTGGCATCTGCACTCCGATTACCCCGGTAGAAGCAACTACTACATCATCAGCTTTTATTCCCAGTAACTCACCTGTTAACTCGGCCATTTGAATGGCATCCGCTACCCCCTGCTCCCCGGTACAGGCATTGGCATTGCCGCTGTTTACTACAATAGCCCGAGCAAAACCATCTTTTAGATGATTTTTACAAATATCAATACACGCAGCCCTTACTTTGTTTGTGGTATAAACAGCTGCGCAGGTACTTTTTCTCTCTGAATAAATAATAGCTACATCTTTTTTGTTCTTTTTCTTGATCTCAGCACATACTCCCTGGGCAAAAAAACCCCGGGGAGCCGTTACAGAACCTTTTATCATTTTCATCGCATCTTCCCCCAACATAAATAATATAATCTGGCATTCTAATTACTTACTCAACTTTCGCATTTGACAATACCTAATTTGAAGTAATACTAAAATATGGATGTTTTTTGCCCAAGAATACTAAGTTAGGAGTTAGGTGTTAAGAGTTCTTGTAATCAAATTCAGCTAAGTTAATGATTATTTGCTTCACGTCTAAGCCCTAACGTCTCACGTCTTAATTTAAGGATGTACCCCGGCAAACTTTAGCCCCTTGCTCTCTTCTATTCCCATCATAATGTTTAAATTCTGGATGGCCTGTCCGGAGGCACCTTTAGTTAAATTATCCAAGGCAGATACCAGGATAACACGTTTACTCTTCTCATCCACATAGATTCCAATATCAATTATGTTACTGCCATAAACCCACTTGGTATGAGGCATAAGCCCTTCTGGTAATAAGCGGACAAATTCTTCGTTCCCATATTTGTTCTCCAGGACCCTTCTTACTTGATTAGCATTCACTCCACTTCGCAGACGGGTATATATGGTAGTTAATATACCACGGTTCATCGGTACAAGATGGGGTGTAAAAATCATTTCTACTTCTGTCCCGGCAGCAAAGCTTAATTCTTGAGCAATTTCTGGCCCGTGACGGTGAGTCCCTAGCCCATAAGCTTTAATGCCCTCATTTACCTCACAGAAATGGCTGCTGGCTCTAAGTCCTCTACCTGCTCCCGATACCCCCGTTTTTGAATCTATTACTATTCCTTCTGGCTCTATTAACCCGGCCTCTAAAAGAGGAACTATGGGTAGTATAGCTCCGGTGGGAAAACAACCCGGGTTGGCAATAAGTTGCGCTTTTTTGATTTTTTCCCGGTAAATTTCCGGTAATCCATAAACTGCTTCAGTTAGCATTTCCGGCGCTTCGTGAATTTTATCATAGTACTGCTCGTAAAGCCCGGCATCTTTTAAACGAAAATCTGCTCCCAGGTCAACACATTTCATACCTGTCGGCAGGAGTTCCATGGCTATGGTAACTGATAACCCATGGGGAAGAGCCAGGAACACGGCATCACACCGGCCTTTTATTTTATTTACATCACTTTTTTCACATACCAGGTCACTAAAACCTATCAACTGGGGATAGATTTCATCTATTCTTCTGCCCACATTGTCGGTAGATAATATACAAACAGGTTCAAATTCATCATGCAGAGACATAAGCCTTAATAAATCCGCCGCTGTATATCCATCACCAATTATTCCTATTTTATGCAAACTATAGAGCCTCCTTCATGTACCCACTATCACTTTTTTATTATTCCTGATCTATCAAATTTATACACTCGACTTTATAATTATACAATCGAGTGTATAAATTTGCAATACAGTAATCATAACTTAATAAATTTTCTAATTTTTATGTATTCATATCCTTCATTATGGGTAATATATATTTACCTTTTGAATAGTTAGCGGGAATTTTCCCGGTAGCTTTCATATATAGAATGGGAAGAGCACTGCTCTTCCCATTCTTATTTTTATTTAATTTTTTTGACCTTAATAAAATTTCATTTATTAACCATATTTTACCTCAGGTAAAACGTTTTACTTCAAACCGCTCGATATTATATTTATCACCGGGAGAAATACCAGCTTTTTGTAGAGCAATAGAAAGCTGCTCATCTACTGTATTTACTCCTTCAAGATCAGGCAGGAGCAGCCCTCTTTTATGACCTTTGCTTACTATAACACCATATTTTTTTGGATCAAGGTCATTTTTTTTACATGGTTCAGGATCACCAAGAATATCTACTGAATACACTAAATCTTGAAGTTCATTTTTTTCTACTGGCAGGAAACGGGGGTCCTTTGTTCCAGCACTTATGGCATTACTGGCTATTTCTTCGGAAATATCTCCGTAAACCGGCATAGTTGTCCCTATGCATCCTCTTAACTGGCCATTTTTTTTAAGGGAGACAAAAACCCCGGATTTTTGCTGTTTGAGTTTATACATTTCAGATGAGACCTCGGGAAGACTTCCCTTATTAATATAACTTTCCAGTATCATACGGGCCCATCTCACAGGCAAACTCTCATTCTGTCGTATTTTTTTCATTTTACTTTCTTTTTCTCCCCTGAGCTTTTTTAGATAGCTTTCCGCATGCTTACCGGGAACGCAGCCGGCAGTTAAATAACCTACCCCAAAAGGTCCCTCATACCCAAATATCCGTGATTCAAACTGGTAACCATCCAGTGCTCCCAGCATTATTACCAGTGATCGATACCCACATTCCCCAGCGTTATTTCTAAGGTTTTCAGGTATATTTAAAATTGACACAACGTCTCTTGATTCCAGGTAACGTTTTACTAACTCGTCAAACCTGGCTCCATCCGGGTGATAATCATAAGGTCCTTCATCTTTTAAGCGGTGCGACATATCCCCTGAAGCCACTACAGCAATCCTTTTTCCTACATTAGCCGCAACATCCTTAATAATACTGCCAAAGGTATAAAGATCAAATACAGGTAAATAACCGATACTAATAGCAAGTATGGGTATATCACGCATTCCAGCTTCCTGCAAATAATACAAGGGAACCAGTATCCCATGATCAAGTCTTGAGTTCAACCTGTTTTTCTGGGCTACTGCTTCATCTAAAGCCAAAAATTTAATTCCCGCATCGGTTGAACGTTTTCCTATCTCAGCAAGCAAGCTCAAATCATTTTTTATGCTTGTCCCTACTGTACTCCCAAAATTTAAGAAATCTCCCCCTAAATTCAGCTCACTTAAACAGGATATGGCATCAGAAAAAATATTGCCGTGAGGAGTTAGAAAAACAATAGTGTCTGGTAAGCTGTCCAGAAGTTCCTCTGCCATTCTTTGCATTCCCCTGACGGTTAACTGCACATCCTCAATGTTTTTTCCTCCTATTTCGGGAATCGTTAAAGGAGGATGAGGAGAGAGAGCAGCATAAGTTATCATTATATCGCCTCCTGGTTTAGTCAATGTTTAATCCAGCATTGTCCCGGGTCTGTGACTTGACAACACCTGAAAATATTGCGTATGCAACTTTTGCCTGGTACTGGGGATCGCTTAGTAACTTTGCTTCCTTTGGATTAGATATGAATCCTACCTCAACTATTACAGCAGGCATTTCAGTCCGATCGATAATATAGTATTTCCCGGGTTTTGCCTTACGATTAGTATTCTCTAATATGGTGGTTAA
>DAOUSQ010000040.1 GCA_030627145.1 Syntrophomonadaceae bacterium
AAATCATTTATTCCTATGCTGCTCGGTTTCGGCTGCACTATACCGGCTCTTATGGCTGCCCGGACCCTGGAAAATGACCGGGATAGGTTGGTCACAATGCTGGTTGCTCCCTTAATGAGCTGCGGTGCACGTTTACCGGTGTATACTCTTTTAATTGCTGCCTTTTTCCATGAAAGTGTGGCGGGTAATGTATTATTTTCTGTTTATCTCATAGGTATCATCTTAGCTATTATTATGGCCAAGGTATTTAGAACCTGGGTCTTGCCGGGTGAATCGGAACCTTTTGTTATGGAATTACCTAGTTACCGGCTTCCTACTTTTAAGAGTATTTTACTGCATATGTGGGAGCGGGCCTGGTTGTACCTGAAAAAAGCCGGTACGGTTATCCTGGGTGCATCGGTTGTTATGTGGATGCTGTTTACTTTTCCTGCGGTTGATTCTCAAGGGAATGAGTTTGAAAGTGCATCAGTGCAAATGGAACAGAGTTATGCGGGGCATATAGGTAAAGCAATTGAACCAATTATTAAACCGCTGGGATTTGATTGGAAAACAGGAGTGGCACTTGTAGCAGGATTTGCTGCCAAAGAAGTAGTAGTAAGTACTATGGGAACCCTTTACAGTATTGAAGACGAAGATGCACTGGCTGAAGAAGAAGAAGAAGGAGCTGTAAATGGCTTTGCTGACCGGGCAAAAAAACAATCGGGGTATACTCCACTGGTAGCTTATGTTTTGATGCTGTTTACCCTGATATATGTACCGTGTATGGCCACGGTGGCTGTAATGAAGCGTGAAACCAATGGGTGGAAATGGCCACTGTTTATGGTGGGCTATACATGTGCACTTGCCTGGGTAGTATGCTTTATAGTTTACAGGGGAGGGCTACTCCTGGGAATAGGAGTATAGTTCTAGCTTAAGCTCATTAGATCCAAGATGAATCGTTTCTGATCTCACGGGGTCTTGAGACCCCGTGAGAACCATTTATTTTTTTACACTAATTAGTTAGACATTACTAACTTTTACTTAGGGAGTCAGGATGGATTAGCGGGATGAAAGGAGAGAAAAATGGAACAGTTCGTTATAATGCTTATCGGGGCGGCAGCAGCAGGTATTCTTATCAGGCAGCTCATCAAATCGGTTAAAGAAGGGCCCTGCGGCAGTTGCTCACAAAACTGCAGCTGTTGCGAATACAAAAATAAAAGTAATTCTGTTGAGCTTTCTCATAGCGAAAAAATAGGCTTTTTTGGCAGCAGAGAATGAATTGTCTGCTACGTGTTTTGATTTTAATAATAAAGTAGGGGAGAATTCATTCTTTGGTGTTACATAGTATTAGATTTTGATAAATGAATTATAGATTGATATTGACGAATCCAGCAAATAGGGAGGGGATAGTGGACACATTTTGGAAAGTAACAAAGTAAAAATTAAGGAGTGCGAGAATTATGCAAAAGAGGATGTCAATTGTACTTAGTGTTATTCTTATGCTGGCTTTATTATTAAGTGGTTGTGGCAGCCAGGAGAATACAGCGGATGTTGAACCTGGGGTACAACCCGAAGAAGCGAAACAGGTATACAGTGGTGAAGAAGGACGTATTACTGTCTATATCTCGGGTCCCGAGAATATGGTTAGCGAAATGGAAAGCAAGTTCGAGGAAGGGCGTGGTGATGTTCTTAACATGTTCCATACCGGTTGTGGCTCCTTGCGGCAAAAGGTGTGGACTGAGATGGAAGCAGGGAATATTCAAGCCGATGTAATATGGGGAGCTGAACCGCTTATGTATATGGCTTTAACGGAAAAGGATAAGCTTTTACAATACAAATCCCCGCAGGCAGAGGCACTACTTCCTGAATATACTACAGGCGATGGTTATTACACCCTGGTTAATGCCCGTTATGGAGTAATCGTATATAACAAAGACCGGGTAAAGGCTTCTGAGGTGCCAAAAGCCTGGGCTGACCTGGTTGCTTACCCGTAGTTTGGTAAATCCAGAATGGAGGTGCATTAAATTAGTACAGGCAGAATTGAGGGGAATAAGTAAAAAATTCAGTAAAGTGACAGTAGTGAAATCTTTGGACATGGATGTTTATGCCGGGGTAATATCATAAATTATGGCCTGGCAGTTGGTGACAGGGTTCTAAATGTTCAGACAAACTCGCAGGAACAATTTAAATTAGGAGAAAGACTGTGGTTCAACATCCGTCGAGCCACAGCGGTTAGTATTTGAATCATGATTATTGCGAAAGAGTCGGCAGATATCTGCCTATATTTCCTATATGCTGACGTTAAGTTAATATACAGTTACTTTGAAATTCATATATGGTAATTTTGTTAGTTTTACTAAAAGTCCTGTGAAAGCCTCCCTTGCCTGGGGTCTTTCACAGGATTTCTAATGAGAGAAGAATTTTCTGGTGGGAAATGTATAGTTCGCCTGGATTTATAGAATTTATTACTTTAAAGCTATTACCATCGGAGTTACATACGTTTCTACGATTGCCCCTATTACTAATAGAGGTACTACGGTCTTTAGAAATATAAGAACATCTTTCCTGCTTGTTTTCTCTTCACTGCGCCAGATTCGCCATCCTAAGCCTAGAGCAATTAAGATGGCGGTTAATTCGAAAATACAGTGGGGGAAAATATATGATAATGTTGACAGTGATATACCTGCCTGTGAAAATACTGCACCGATAGTTACGGCGTTTACAATAATAAACATAAAGATAGGAATGCCGTAAATCCAGCAGGATAAAAAGGCAACAAAAGCACAGGCAATTATATTTTTTAAAGTTATGAATATGGCCATACCAAGTGTATTGAACATTATTTTATTTAATGGCAGGTTTTCTATTAGATAATCAATTATCATAGTACTCTTCACTGGATCTAAAAATAATACTGTAAGACAGCAAGAACCTAGAAACACCAGTAAAAGAATAGTTCCGTATTTTATTTCCTTCACTATATTGATCCCTCATGTTAACTATTTCCTAATTTAGTAATACCCCTGTTTCCTTAAGCTTATACCCAGGGATGGAAATAAAATGGAGATTGACATATTTTTCAGGGGGGTTTTATAATTAACCTAACGGTAGGTAGGGAGTGGAGAATATGACGGCAGAAAGAATAAAACAAGAAGCAGTAGCTTTATTTGCCGATAAAGGTTATGAAGCTACCACCCTCACAGAAATCGCTCATCTGGTAGGTATTAAAAAACCCTCAATTTATGCACATTTTTCTGGCAAAGAGGACCTGTTTTTTTCTGTATTTAATGAAGTGTTAGAGGAATACATACATATTATTGAAATAATATTCAGGGATATTCAAGGTATGAAGCCACCAGAGCAGCTTTATTATATTTTTGAACAACTGGTGAATTACTTTATTAAGAACCCTCAGAAATGTTTGTTCTGGGGCCGAATATTACTGCACCCTCCTTTTGAGATTAAGGAAGAAATAAACGGCAATATTGCTCAGGTAGAGCAGAAGCTTTTTCCTGAGCTTGAGAATATTTTTATTGAGGGAATTAAACTGGGGATGATTAAAGATGGGAATGTCAGGGATATGGTTACGGCGTATCGTTGTATGATAAAAGGATATGGAGTATTTGCAGTGTATGAAGGTTGCGATTTTGATCTTTCGGGCTTTTCAGGTGTATGGGATATTTTCTGGTCGGGAATAAAGGCGTGAATCGGGGGAGGAAATATGGATAAAGATGTGCTGATGAGGCTTGAAAAAGTAAAAAAGACATATGTTATGGGAGAAATGACTGTTGAGGCATTAAAGGAAAGTACTGTTGAAATATATCGTGGAGAATTACTTGTAATCCTGGGTCCTAGCGGTTCTGGAAAAAGCACACTTCTTAATTTAATAGGAGGAATGGATAAACCGACGACAGGTCGTATATTATTTAGCGACAAAGACCTCAGCCATGTAAACGATAAGGAACTAACTCTTTACAGGCGACATGATGTGGGTTTTGTATTTCAATTTTATAATCTGATTTCTGATTTAACAGCACAAGAGAATGTGGCACTTGCTGCAGAATTAGTAAGTGATCCCTTAACTGTTGATGAAGTTTTACAGGATGTCGGGCTTTTTGAGCGCAAAGATCATTTCCCCGCCCAGATGAGCGGGGGTGAGCAGCAGAGGGCATCTATCGCCAGGGCTATTGTTAAGCAGCCATTGCTTTTGTTGTGTGATGAACCCACCGGAGCTCTTGATTATAAAACCGGGATATTAATTTTGGGATTACTGGAAAAAATCAGCCGTAAGCGGGGTACCACAGTTGTAATAGTTACTCACAATACGGCTATTGCTGCTATGGCCGACCGTGTGTTGAGAATGCGAAGTGGAGAGATTGTTGAAGTTACCCAAAATACCAATCCGCTTCCTCCCGAAAGGATTGAATGGTAATGTCAAGCCTGACACGAAAACTATTACGCACTATCAGGACAACAGCAGGTCAATTTATAGCCCTCGTAGCTATTGTCACAGTAGGGGTTGCTGTTTATATTACAATGACTACTGCATTCTATAACCTCAGTCGTTCTCAGCAGATATTTTACCAGGAATATGATTTTGCTGATTATTATTTTCATGTGGTTAAAGCTCCCGCAGGTGTAATTAATCAGGTAAAAGACGTACCCGGGGTATTAAAGGCAACAGGGCGTATTCAAAAGGACGTATCCGTAGTAAAAGAAAATGACGAACGCGCCACTGCTCGATTGACAAGTTATCCACTTCCCATGGATAAAGAGATTAACCGTCTGCATTTATTGACCGGCAGGCTGTTTGATAACGATCTCGGAACAGGCATAGCTGTCCTTGTGGATCCACAATATGCAGAAGCTAATAATTTGGAACCAGGAAAAAAGGTAGAAATAATTGCAGCTGAAAAAAAAGTCCCCCTTACAGTAGTGGGAACTGCCATAAGCCCGGAATTTGTGTATCCAATGAAGGATGCTGCTACAATGTTTCCTGATCCAAAGAAATTCGGTATTATTATGATACCACATGAACAGGCCCAGCAGACATTAAATATGCAGGGACAGATAAACCAGGTGCTGATCAAATTAGCCCCGGGGACCAATGAGGATGAAATAAAGGAACGTATAGAGGAAATACTTAAACCCTATGGTAACCTGGCAAGTTATCCGCGAAAGGACCAGTTGAGCAATGCTGCTATACAGGCAGAAATAGATGGACTGGAGACTGCTTCAATCTATCTGCCGTTAATATTTTTTATAATTGCTGCTGCTATTCAATTTATTCTATTAAGCCGGTTAATAAAGTCACAGCGTTTGCAGATAGGAGTAATGAAAGCGCTTGGTTATGATAACTGGCAGATAATGTTTCACTTTACGGGATATGCCTTGTGTGTGACTACTGTGGGGGCCATAATAGGTACAAGTCTGGGTATTGTTATGGCTTCAGGTGTTTCTAATATGTATGCACTTTATTTTAATCTACCCCAGACTATTGGGGGAATAAATGTTAAAGCAGTTATATATAGTTTCCTTTTAAGCACGATGGTTGGAGCTGCTTCTGGATTTACGGCATCGCGAAAGGTTACTGGTATTAATCCAGCAGAGGCTATGCGTCCGGAACCACCCATAAGTGGTGGGGCAGTTATTATTGAGCGCTGGATCTGGTTATGGAAAAAGCTTAATACCTCCTGGAAAATGAGCCTGCGGTCCATATTTCGTAATCGTTTCAGATTTGCTATAACCATACTGGGAATAACAAGTGCCGTAGCTATCCTGGTACTGGCTTTATTTTCTAATGATTCAGTTGATTATATGATGGACCGGAATTATTCTGATGAAAACCGGTATGATTTAATGGTCCATTTTAACAGGCCTATAAAGGAAGATGAAATCTTAAACTGGTCGCGCTGGGATGGAGTTTTACGTGTGGAACCTTTGTTGGAAGTGCCGGTAGAGATCTATGCTCAGGGGGCAGAGAAAAAAGATGGAAGGCCAGAGAATAATGTTCTCACCGGACTCAACAGGCCATCCGAGTTTAAAAAAGTATTTAATGATGAAGGAGAAATCATTTCTGTACCAGAAGAAGGACTTTTGATAAGCGAACGTACTGCCAGGAAGTTAAATCTTAAAGTAGGCGATAAAGTTAAAGTAGAAACCAAACTTGGTATAGGGCCTTCCCAAGAAGCCTATGTCAAAGTAGCCGGAATAAATGAGCAGCTTATGATGGCAGGGGGGTCTTTTTGTTCCTTAAAAACAGCTAACAGGATATTAAAAGAGCAGCAAGTAATCACCAGTGCTATGCTAAAAGTAGACCCGAAGCTGGAAAAAACAATAGAAAAACGCTTAAACGATATGACAGGAGTTGCTTCTGTCCTGAGTAAGAGTAATGAAAAAAATAACCTTATGCAGCTTATGGATAGTATGATATATTTCATTGGGATAATGGTCCTTTTTGCAGTTGTGCTAGGATTAGCCATAGTTTACAATTCATCAATGATGGCTTTTAATGAGAGGAAAAGGGAACTGACATCTTTAAGGGTAATAGGTTTTACCCATAGTGATATTTCAGGTCTGCTGTTTAAGGAGACACTGATACAATCACTTGTTGGAATTGCTATTGGACTACCTGCTGGTAGAATTTTAGGAGAGTCCTACGTGAAAACAGTAAGTACAGACCTTTATACTATGCCAGTAGTAGTATATCCGGATTCATATATTCAGTCTGCGGTAGTTGCCATAATATTTATAATCATAGGGCATCTTTTGGCAGTAAGACGGGTAAAACATCTTGATTTAGTGGAAATTTTGAAAAACCGGGATTAAGGGAGAGAAAAGGTATGAAACGTAAGATATTGTTGGGGAGCATTATATTAATTGTAATTATTGCAGTGTCTTTAGCCTTTACCGGAGGTGGGCAAGAAGTACAGGTAATAGAAGTTAGTAAGGGAAAACTGATCAAACAGGTAGAAGAGACCGGGTATGTTCAGGCAGTTGAGGACTACGAAATACAGGCCTCACAAATGGGCAGGGTTATAAAAGTTTCTGTCGAACCAGGTGATACGGTAGAAAAAGGACAAGAACTCATGGTCCTGGAAAACCTGGATTTAAATACTGAAATGAATTCGGTTGGTTCACAATTAGAAGGGGCAAGGGCAGAACTTGAAGCAGGAGAAATTGCTCTGGATAGTACCCGTCTGGAGTTAGAAACGGCGGAAAAGGACCTCAGCAGAAAAGAGCAGCTTCTCAGTGCGGGGGCTATTTCTCAGGTCGAATATGATAACGCGCTCTTAAATGTGACCAATCTTCAAAAGGCACTTGCCAGGCAGGAGGCCTATGTTAAGAGTATAAAATCACAGCTTATTAGTCTCGAAAACATGTACCAGGATATTAGATCTAAAAAGCAGCAGCTTGTAGTGCTCAGTCCTATGGTAGGAAAAATATTATCCCTTCCCCTTGAAGAGGGGCAGATGGCTTTCCCGGGTACTATTCTTGCTCAAGTGGGGATACCAGAGCAACTAGAAGTTAAAACTGATATTTTAAGTGATGATTTAGCAGAGGTAAATGCAGGACAGAAAGCATATATTACTGCTCCTATATTAGGTGATGAAGTTCTGACAGGGATAGTAACAAAGATCTATCCCCGAGCACATGAAAAAACTTCTGCTCTTGGCGTAATACAGCGCAGGGTGACCGTTATTATTACTCTGGATGAACCCGGAATACTTAAACCGGGATACGAAGTGCGAGCATCTATAGAAACTATGGTAAAACCTG
>DAOUSQ010000032.1 GCA_030627145.1 Syntrophomonadaceae bacterium
GGCTTATGAACTTGGAAACGTATAGAACCGGGACTTTGCCTTTCTACTATGAAAGATAAGGTTTATCAGGAGCCGTATACGAGGCCCGTATGTACGGTTCTGTGAGAGGGATGATGCTGCAGCAAGCTACTGCAGCATTACCCTACTCGATTTAGTTTTATTGCGATAGAATAGTTTTTTTAAAAAATACAAATAATATGTTATCGAGGAGGTGGATAATTTGGACGTACCAAATCCTGATCAGTTCAAAAAAATAGAAATTAAGGAATACGAAAATCTGGTTCAACAGGTCAAGCCTAAACCAAATATATTGAAAAATAGTATATGGGCTTTTGTAGTAGGCGGCCTGATTTGTGCATTTGGTCAACTAATCCTTAATTATATGCTTTCTAGGGGCATAAGTAAGTTGGATGCTGCTTCTTATACTTCTGTAATATTGATTTTACTGGCTGCTTTTTTTACTGGAATTGGTATATATGATGAACTTGGGAAAAGAGCAGGGGCCGGCTCAATAGTCCCTATTACAGGATTTGCTAATGCCATCGTGGCTTCAGCTATGGAGTTTAAAAGAGAAGGCTACATATTTGGGGTGGGCGCCAGGATTTTTAGCGTTGCCGGACCAACCCTGGTTTTTGGATTTGCAGTGGCTGTTCTTATTGGGATGATTAAGGTTTTTGTGACAGCGTAAAAGGTTAGACGTAAGACGGAAGACGGGGACGCTAGACGTAAAATGTTAGACGGGAGATGGGGGAAATAGGACGTAGGAAAATTAAGAGTAAACGTCTAATTCCTCTGCAATAACCCTGATTTTAACCAAAACCATTGAATAATTATAAAAGATATCTGCGCAAATCCGTGACAATCCACGTTTTCTGCGTCAATTTACTCAGCTGTATAATTATCACTTTTGGCAGTAGAATCACGTCTAACTTCTAACGTCTCACGTCTTACCTGAAGGAAAAGAGGTGGATAGGATGCCGACAAATAAGAAAAAGGGTATACAGACAGTAGTATTTGATAACCCACCTGTAATTACATCATGGGCATCTGTAGTTGGGCCTAAAGAAGGGGAAGGACCGTGGGGAAAAGATTTTGATTGGGTTTTGGACGATTATATGTTTGGAGAAAAGACGTGGGAGAAGTCTGAGAATAAGATGCTGCGGGAGACAGTAAAACTAGCTCTAGGCAAGAATAATTTGGAACCTGGCGATGCTGAAGTTTTACTGGCAGGTGATTTATTAAATCAAATAGTCTCAAGTAATTTTGCAGCAAGAGAACTCAGTGTGCCTTTCCTTGGTTTATACGGCGCTTGTTCAACTATGGCAGAAGCGCTGTTGATAGGCGCTATGCTCCTTGATGGGGGGTTTTATGAACGAGTAGTAACAGCTGCCTGCAGTCATCACTATACTGCAGAGAGACAATTTCGTTTACCTACTGAACAGGGTACACAACCAGCTCTGAGCTCTCAATGGACAGCAACAGCGGCAGGTGCTGTAGTATTGGAATCAATAGGAATAGGTCCGCGAATAACAAGTGCAACAGTAGGTAAAGTTATTGATATGGGGCAAAAAGACCCTTCTAACATGGGAAGTGCTATGGCACCTGCGGCTGCAGACACCATAAAAACTCATTTTCACGAAATGGATATTTTACCAGATTACTATGATCTGGTTGTAACTGGAGATCTGGCAAAAGTAGGTATGGCTATTGTCGAGGAACTTTTCATTAAAGAAGGAATAGTACCTAAACCCAATTACAGTGACTGTGGAGTACTGCTATTTGATGAAAACCAGGGCGTGAACTCCGGTGGAAGTGGTTGTGGTTGTTCTGCTTCCATGTTGTGCGGTCCCCTGCTTAAAAAAATGCAATCAGGTGAGATAAATAAATTACTTTTAGTAGCAACAGGTGCTTTAATGAGTCCTACTACAAGTTTTCAGGGAGAAAGTATTCCAGGTATAGCTCATGCTGTGGCTATAGAAAACTATTAATTAGGGGGAAATGCGTTGGTTTCACTTTTAATGGCTTTTCTGGTCGGAGGAACTTTATGTCTTATTGGGCAGCTTATTATGGACTTGACCAAACCCGGTGTTACTCCGGGACATATACTAGTAGGTTATATAACTTCAGGTGCAATACTCAGTGGGTTGGGTTTATATCAACCGCTGGTTAATATAGGGGGCGCAGGAGCAACCGTACCTCTTTCTGGTTTTGGGCATCTTTTAGCCCAGGGAACTCTCAAAGCCGTGGAACAAAAAGGCTTACTGGGGGCTATTAGCGGTGGAGTGGAAGCAGCCGCGGCTGGGATTACTGCTGCTATTGTTTTTGGTTATATTGTAGCAGTTCTATTTAATCCGAAAGGATGATACTGTCGACATGCCAGGCTTCTTTATTTATAAGATGTAGAGGTTCTGGCGAAATGGATGAGTGTAATATGATTGAAAATGGTGCTGTTATAACCAAAAAATGTTTTTGGGAAATACTTGAAGGGAGCAGGATTTCAATTGTTTAAAAAGGACCAGTACATTTATATAGACCGTAATTATAATAACAACCTGGATCTGATAAAAGCCGAACTGGGAGAAGGAGAAAATTTTGATATTATAGTACGGGAAATCAAAATTACAGGTAGAAGAGCTGCCTTCATTTGTATAGATGGTCTTATCAAGGACGATATTTTAACGGAAATCATGCAGTCCTTGCATTTTTTAAAAAAGGATATGTTTGTATCCGGTACTTTTAAAACATTATTGGAAAGTGGAATTCCCTATATTGAATTAAACACGGAGAATAAAATTGATGAACTGCTTTATGCTGTATTATCGGGGTCAATCCTGCTTATTGTAGACGGTTGTGATGAAGCCTTTATTATAGATGCCCGTACCTATCCGGCACGTACCCCGGAAGAACCTGATATAGAGAGGGTGGTTCGTGGTTCAAGGGATGGTTTTACTGAAACCATAGTGTTCAATACTGCTCTTGTAAGGAGAAGAGTACGGGATCCAAGATTGAGAATTAACCTGTTTAGAGTTGGGAAAAGATCGAAGACAGATGTATGCGTCTGCTATATAAAAGATATAGCAGATCCAGCACTGGTTGAGAATATAACGGAAAAAATTAAAGATATTGATATTGATGCCATTCCCATGGCGGAAAAATCTGTAGAAGAACTTATTGTGCCGGGAAATTTATGGAATCCCTTACCGAAGGTGAGATATACTGAAAGACCTGATGTGGCGGCAGTACATTTATTTGAAGGCCATATCCTTATTATGGTTGACACATCACCGAGTGTGATGATAGCTCCTGTTACTTATTTTCATCATATACAGCATGCTGAGGAGTACCGTCAAAATCCGGCCGTAGGTGTATATATCAGGTGGATAAGGATTGTGGCAATACTAGCTTCTCTTATTGTAACCCCATTGTGGTTACTTTTTGCCTTATCTCCCGAACTTTTACCAGAATCCTTAAAGTTTATCGGTCCTAAAGAAGTGGGAAAGGTCCCTATCTTTTTTCAGTTTATTATGGCTGAACTCAGTCTGGATTTAATAAGGATGGCAGCTATTCATACACCTTCTCCACTGGCAACTGCACTTGGTGTCATTGCCGCATTATTGATAGGGGATATTGCTGTAAATATAGGGCTGCTGGCTCCTGAAGTTATACTTTATACCGCCGTGGTAGCGATAGGGGTCTATTCTACCCCCAGCTATGAGATGGCAATGGCCAACCGGCTAATACGCTTATTTATTTTACTTGGGACGGGTTTTTTCCGCTTACCAGGATTAATAGTTTCAAGTATTCTGGCACTGCTTATGATAGTATTCACCAGGTCATTTAATGTCCCTTATCTGTGGCCTTTAATACCATTTAACTGCAGGGCATTTAAGACTATATTGCTGCGTTCGCCTGTACCAGTTCAAAATATCCGACCAGAAATCCTTCATCCCCAGGATGTAAGCAGGCAGCCCGGTTCTGCATTTAAGAAAAGGAGGTCGAAATAATGAAAAAAGTGGGGATACCACATGGACTTTTTTATTACTATCATTATCCCCTGTGGAAAACCTTTTTTATAGATTTGGGAGCAGAAGTTGTAACTTCTGGGAATACTAACCGCCTTATCATAGATCAGGGGATCAAAGCGGCAGTTGATGAGATTTGCTTTCCCATGAAGGTGTATTTGGGTCATGTTAGAGAACTGTGCAGCAAAAAGCTGGATTATCTATTTATACCCCGGATAGTTAGTATAGAAGCTAAAAGCTATATATGTCCCAAGTTTATGGGGGTACCTGATGTGGTGAAAGCAGCCATACCAAACCTGCCACCGGTTATAGATACGACCATAGACCTGAGCAAAACCGACAAGCTTATCAAACGAGATATAGTGAAAGTAGGAAAATTATTTACCAATAATGTAAAAACTATTCATAAGGCTTACCAGCATGCCTTCCAGGAACTTTACTTCTGTAAGGCCTTAGCCAAAGAAGGCTATACTATGGCGGAAGCTATAAGAATATGGGAAGGAAATACCCTGGGTATAAGAGCAGATAACGACTTGAACATCGGTGTTTTAGGACATGGCTACGCACTTTATGATGAAAGCATCAGTATGAATATTATTAACCGGCTTAGAACTATGGGGTGCAAGGTTCATCTTCCGGAATCGTTTAACAAAAAAAGTATTGAAGCTGAGGCAGCTACTTTTCCTAAAAGAATCTTCTGGACCCTGGGACGTAAGATGGTTGGCAGTGCCCTGCATATGGCCAAAAGGGATGATATTGATGGAATAGTATATGTTGCCTGTTTTGGTTGTGGGCCTGATTCCCTCATAGGAGAGATTATTGAAAGAAAAGTTAAAAATAAGGCATTTATGCTGATAACTATAGATGAACATACTGGAGAAGCCGGGCTGGTAACAAGATTAGAGGCTTTTTGTGATATGTTAAGAAGAAGGGGGCCCTTGAACAGTGAAGGTAACATTTCCGCACATGGGTAATGCCCATATACCAATTAAAGCACTATTGCAGGGATTGAAATTGGATGTCATTCCCCCTCCTCCGATCACCAAAAAAACCCTGGAACTGGGTGTAAAATATTCACCCGAATTTGCCTGTATGCCGTTGAAAATTAATATTGGTAACTTCATAGAGGCTATAGAAAATGGAGCAGATACGATAGTAATGGCAGGAGGATGGGGACCTTGCAGGTTTGGCTTATATGCCCAGGTGGAAAGAGATATATTAAGTGACCTGGGGTATGATTTCCAAATGGTTATCCTGGAAGCACCGGATTCTAAACTATCTGAACTGTTAAAACAGGTGAAATCCCTGGGGAAAAATGTATCTTTATGGGAATCTCTTAAAGTCATTAAATTTGCCTGGTATAAACTTAATGCCGTGGAAAGACTGGAAAGGAAGCTTGAATATTGTTTGCCCCGGGTATCCGATAAAGATAGAGCCGAAAAAATTTATGAAGAGGGCTTGCTTGATATAGATCGGGCAGACAATAAAACAGAAGTTGACTATTTAACCGGCTTAGCAGTGCAAAAATTGGAGGAACTTCCGCAACACCAGGGGGACATTATCGAAATAGGCCTGGTAGGAGAGATATATACTATTCTTGAACCAAGTGCCAATTATAATATATGTCGGTACTTGGGACGGCTTAACGCCAAGGTAACTCGCTCAATTTATACCAGTGAATGGGTAAACGATCACCTTCTGGGTGGTTTCATAAGGAAGTCTAACCACAAACACATTGTAGGCTGTGCCAGACCGTATTTAAACTACTGGGTGGGAGGACATGGACTGGAGACGGTTGGTTCTACAGTTGATTTTGCGCGGAAAAAATATGACGGTATTATTCAGATCGGGCCTCTTACCTGTATGCCAGAGATTGTAGCGCAGTCCATTCTTCCCAGGGTAAGTGAGAGAGAAGGGATTCCCTGTATGACCCTGTGGTTTGATGAGCATTCAGGAACAGCAGGAATTTACACCCGTCTGGAAGCGTTTGTAGATATGCTGCGCAGGCAAAAACTTGTTTCGTAAATAGACACAGATTAATACAATTTATATAAAGGAGGTACAAGATTGAACTGTTACTTTGGTGTGGATATAGGGTCCGTAAGCAGTAATTTTGTCCTTATGGACCAGTACTGCAATATAAAGAGAAAAATTTATTTGCGTACGCAGGGTAACCCGGTTAAAGCCGTAAGGGAAGGCTATGCCATGGTAAAAGATGACATGAAAAAGCATAACCTGAATATTAAAGGAGTGGGCACTACCGGGAGTGGACGCCATTTAGCAGCCGTTTTACTGGGCGCAGATGTAGTTAAAAATGAGATTACTGCCCACGCTGTTGCTGCGTCTTATCTTTACCCTGATGTAAGAACTATAATTGAAATAGGCGGTCAGGATTCTAAAATTATAATATTAAGAAACAATATTGTTAATGATTTTGCCATGAATACCGTCTGTGCTGCTGGTACCGGTTCTTTTCTGGACCAGCAGGCGTCAAGATTAAATATCCCCATAGAAGAGTTCGGTGACCGGGCAATAAAGTGCAGGCAACCAGTAAGAATTGCTGGTCGTTGTGGGGTGTTTGCTGAATCAGATATGATTCACAAACAACAGATGGGTTATCCCGTAGAAGATATTATCATGGGTTTATGTGAGGCTCTGGTAAGAAATTATCTAAATAATGTTGGCAAGGGAAAAAAAATAGAGGAGCCTATTGTTTTTCAGGGTGGAGTTGCTGCTAATATTGGCTTAAAAAAAGCATTCGAGAAAATTCTAAACATGAAGATTAATATTCCCATGCATTATGAGGTTATGGGAGCTATAGGTACGGCTATGCTGGCCAGGGAATATATGGAACAAAACAATGTTTCTACTGTTTTTAAAGGGGATGATTTTATCCTTGAAGGGGAATTTAAATCAAGCAGTTTTGAATGCAAAGGATGCCCCAATTTATGTGAAGTTGTGTGTATTAAGAGGAATGGTGAACCGCTGGCCTACTGGGGAGATAGATGTAAAAAATGGGAGACTTCTCTTAATAAACAATCCAGAAGTGAGTTAAAAGTGGTATAATTTTAATACAATGTTTTTTCTTGGAACAATTAGAAATTGAAAATTTTTAACCATCCAGATATAATAATAAAATAATAAGATATAGCCAGGTAACGCTGGGGGAGCTTTTAGTCCAAAGCTGAGATAGAGGTAGTAACCTCTGACCCTTTGCACCTGAACTGGACAATACCAGCGGAGGGAAGCGTTTTGCTTGATTTTATTCAGGTGAACCGCATTTTATTGTTGGTTCACCTTTATTTTTATCCGAATTTATAAGCATAATGAGATGCTCTGCGGGAGTCCGGTAATATCCTGGAAAGTAAGAAGGGAAATCGAATTTTATTATGCATAAATAATAGAATACCAGAGGGGCATTATATTAAAGTAATCTGGACTAGTAAAAAAAGGGAGGAGATATCATGTTAGAAAAATGTGCTGAAATTTGGGATGAGGTAAAAAAAAAGAAGCCGCTGGTACACTGTATGACTAATTATGTAACTATGAATGATGTAGCCAATGTTATCCTGGCGGGGGGAGGCTCACCGGCGATGGTAGATTATCCAGATGAAGTAATTAATTTTGCGTCTATTTCACAGGCGGTTTATTTAAATCTGGGAACGCTTACCGGTGAAAAGGAATTAGCGATGCTGGAGGCGGTAAAAGCTGTTGTGGACAAGGGGGTACCGGTTATAATCGACCCTGTAGCCTGTGGAGTAATACCGCGCAAGGCAGAAGTATTAAAAAAACTTCTTAACTCTGGTCAAATTACTAGCATAAAAGGGAATAGTGCTGAAATAAAAAGCCTGGCTGGATTAGAGGCACATGCGCGAGGCGTTGATTCCCTGGATAGTGGTGAAGGACTTGATCAAGCCTGTCGTATTGTGGCTAAGAAGGAAAACTTGATAGTGGCAGCCACGGGTGAGATTGATATAGTGGCAGACCAGAACCGAATTGCAAATATCAACAACGGAACATTTCTTTTTGAAAGAATTACTGGAGCAGGGTGCATGGTTGGAGGGATAATAGCAGCCTGCATTGGGGCAGTCCCCCTGGAGCCATGGTTAGCAACAATAACAGGTTTATGTGCATTTAATATTGCTGGAGAAAGAGCAGCAAAAATATCTGGAGAAAACCCGGGGAGTTTCCGAACGGTAATTATTGATAATTTATATCACCTTAGTGGAAACGATATAATAAAAGAAGCAAAAGTGGAATGGATAATATAGACTATTCATTATATCTGGCAACAAAACTAGATCTTTTGAACATGATTTTGCTTTTAAAAGCAAGACAAGAAAGGGTATAAAGGTTTAACCCGGGGTTTACTAAATTACTTAAGCACGATTTTAAGCGATTTTAACTTGTCAAAACAGAACGCTGTGATAAACTATAACTATATAAATGATTAGATAAGCAGAGAGGAGAGATTAGTTTAGATGAGTAGAGAAGAGCTCACCAAAATTATTCTGCCGGAGGATAAACTGCCTAAATTCTGGTATAATGTCCAGGCAGATATGCCCAATCCATTAGCACCTGGATTGCACCCCAAAACAAAGAAACCCCTGACGCCATCTGATCTGGAACCTTTATTTGCCAGAGAGTTAATAGCTCAGGAGGTATCTACAGAAAGATATATTGAAATTCCTGACAAAGTAAGAGAATTATATAAAAAATGGAGACCATCGCCATTATTCAGGGCGCGTGGCCTGGAAAAAGCTATTGATACGTCATGTCGTATTTATTATAAATACGAAGGAGTTAGTCCTGTAGGCAGTCACAAGTTAAATACAGCTTTACCCCAGGTTTTTTTCAATAAACAACAGGGTATAAAGCGCATAACTACCGAAACTGGAGCGGGACAATGGGGGACTGCTTTATCCTTGGCCTGTAAACTTTTTGATATTGAA
>DAOUSQ010000033.1 GCA_030627145.1 Syntrophomonadaceae bacterium
TGGATAAAGTTTTCCAACATCGTTTTTTTGAAGGAGGTAGTCTTAAAGGTCATAACCTGGGGAATTTATTGCTGGTAGCGATGACTGAAATTACAGGCGATTTTGTCTCAGCAATAAAAGAGATAAGCAAAGTTCTTGCTGTCAGGGGTAAGGTTATTCCTGCTACTCTAGAACATGTAGTGCTGGGAGCATGTATGAGGGATGGGGTAACCATATTTGGGGAGACGTCTATAAGAGATTACGGGGATGCCATTGAAAAGCTATTTCTGGTTCCGGGTAAATGTATGCCAGTGCCGGAGACAATAACGGCTATTATGGATGCTGATGCGATAGTAGTTGGTCCGGGGAGTTTGTATACCAGTATTATTCCCAACCTTCTGGTAGACGGAGTTGCAGAAGCAATAACTCGCTCCAGTGCTCTTACTTTTTATGTTAGCAATATTATGACAGAGAAAGGAGAAACGGATGGTTTTACCGTTTCTGATCACTTAAAAGTTATTAATAAACACCTCGGGCAGCATATATTTGATTACATTATTGTAAACTCGGGAAACATTGATAAATTAAGGTTAGAAAGATATGAAGCAGAAAAAGCTGTACCGGTTAGGGTAGACCATACTAATATCCTGGAAATGGGGATAGAAATAATTGAAGAAAACCTGATACCCGAAGGTGATGTAGCCTGGCATGATTCTGATAAACTATCCAGGGTTATTATGAAGGCTCTTGGGATATCGCTATAATAATTTTTAACTGCGTAAAGCACTTGGGGGGGCTGTTATGAGTTTTTCCAATGATGTGAGAAATGAACTCGCAAGAATTATACCTGAAAAGGAATGTTGCCGTAAAGCCGAACTTTCAGCTCTATTGGTTGTCTGTGGAAAAATCAAAACTGGTAAAAAAGGAGAAATGGTACTGAAAGTCGAGACTGAGAATGCAGCTACAGCTCGAAAAATATTTAAACTATTTAAAGACAGCTACCAACTACATCCATATGTAAGAATGGAAAAAAGGAAAAGATTCAAAACACACCGGATATATGAAGTTAATACTACTCTTAAAAAAGATGATCTAAAAACCTTTCAGCAATTAAACATTATAGATTTCGATAAATTAAAAATTAATCAACGTGTTAACCAGGCACTGGTTAAGAAAAATTGTTGTAAACGATCATATATTAGAGGAGTATTCTTAAGCCGGGGGTTTATCAACCGTCCTGAAGGAAATTACCACCTGGAAATAATACTAAACAACAGTGAGCTGGCTGCAAATATACAAAACATATTAGCGGAATTCGACCTGCAAGCTCGCAGTATTGAGAGAAAAAGTAGTTTGGTTTT
Source organism: Syntrophomonadaceae bacterium (assembly GCA_030627145.1). The sequence continues at coordinate 1,341 of DAOUSQ010000033.1, forward strand.
ATATATGAAGGAAAGTGAACAGATAGTTGATTTCTTAAGGCTGGTAGGTGCTCACAAGGGGCTGTTAGACTTTGAAAATGTACGAATAATTAAATCAATGCGCAACAATGTGAACCGTCAGGTTAATTGCGAAACTGCTAATCTGGACAAGACTATTGATGCTTCTGTTCGCCAGATTGAATTAATTAAAAAGTTAATAGAAAAAGAAGGTCTGGACAGTCTTTCTCCGCAGTTAAAAGAACTGGCTTTACTAAGAATTGATTATCCGGATTCTACATTAAAAGAATTGGGAACTGTACTTAATCCTCCTTTAAGCAAGTCAGGAGCTGCTTACCGAATGAGAAAATTAGAGAATCTTGTTGAAGAATTAATTCGGAACAGTTAACATAGAAGGTAATAAGATCATTTTGACGAATATAGTCAAAAGAGATAAAAAGCGGGGGACTTTTATGAGGCTCACACATAATGTTTTTCTTGAACAACAACAAAAGTTATTGATGACGCCTAAACTTCAACAGGCTATTGCAATTTTGCAGATGTCTGCTCTGGAATTAAATAATCACATTCAAGAAGAACTCGAAGAAAATCCTTTCCTGGAAGAAAAAGACATGGAGGAAACTGGTGAGTACGAAAAAGAGAATGCTGACAAAGATAAAAGTAGTATTGAAGATTGGTTGGAATATTATAATGATCGGGATACAGGGTATGTTCAGAATAATGAAAATCAAAAATCTTTTGATAATTTTTTAACCAGGCGACCCAGCCTATATGAACATCTGGAGTTTCAACTGCACCTGGAAATAAAAAATCAAGATGATATTGAAATCGGAAATTATTTAATTGGTAGTATTGATCAGAATGGTTACCTATGTACGGATTTAAATGAGGTTGCTGATAAACTAAATGTAAATTTGCAGCAGGTAGAAAAAGTTCTAGATATTATTCATTCATTTCATCCACATGGTGTAGGTGCACGTGATCTGGCAGAGTGCCTCTTGTTACAGTTAAAGCATTATGGGAAAGAAAGCTTCCTTGCCCGGAGGATAATAGAAGACCACTTGAGTGATCTGGCAAAAGGTCGATTGGTCAGAATAGCCCAGGCTCTTTCTACATCTGTCCATAAGGTTCAGGATATTTGCGATCTAATCAGAACACTTGACCCTAAACCAGGGTTACAGTACAGCAATAGCAATGAAATTAAATATATAGTACCAGACATATTTGTCGAAAAAGTTGATGGTAAATATATGGTTATTGTCAATGATTATAATTTTCCCCGCTTAATGATTAACCAAGTTTATGAAACTATAATGCGCCAGCCGAATTTATTTGCTCAGGATGTAAGAAAATACCTGGAGGACAAAATGGGGTCTGCAGTATGGCTTATACGAAGTATTGAACAAAGACGCATGACTCTATATAAGGTGGCACGCACTATTATTAATATTCAAAGTGACTTCCTGGAAAGGGGAATAAAGTACCTTAGACCTTTAAAGTTAAGTCAGGTTGCTGAACTTGTTGAAGTACATGAGTCAACGGTAAGCCGGGCTACTACAAATAAGTATATTCAGACTCCCCAGGGATTGTTTGAGTTAAAATTCTTTTTTAGTACCGGTATGGAATCATCTGGCGGAAGTCAGAAAATATCTTCTAAAAGCATTAAATACATGGTAGAAGAAATTATTAATAATGAAAATCCTGTTGAGCCATTAAGTGATCAGGCTATTGCCCAGATTCTAAAGGAAAAAGGTATTTCTATTTCACGACGGACTGTAGCCAAATACCGTCAGGGAATGGGTATACCTTCAACAATGACTCGTAAAAGATACCAGAGTTAACACGCCATCTTCAAGGATTCAATTTCGCATTCGTAGAATGTTTCTCGTCACTTCTCTCAACGTCACATCGCCGGGCCTTATCTCCCTTCGTCCACAGGAACAAATGCTTTTGCTACTTTTTCACAGAACTTTTAGTAGAGTTCTGGTTTATTTCGTTTACAATTTCAGTCTCAAAAATAGAATTGCTATGGTAAAATAAAGGCTGTACAATAATATTTCTGAACTTAAATAGTTTCTAATAAATTCTAATTTTAATATTTTATTTTTAATAACACTACACTAAAGATTGAAGGAATGAAAAAAATGCTATGTAATTTTAATTCATACAATAATTCTCAGAAAAGGTATTTCTGGGTGGCTTCATCTTATCTTCTTGTTATTGCTGCACTTATAGGATTAGGAACAGGTTTTGCTGCCATAGGTTTCAAAAAATTAATTGGTTTTTTTCATATGGTTTTTTTCTCAGGAGGGGAGAAACTATTAATAAATTCGCTGAGTAATTACTATATTACATTAATCCCTGCTCTGGGTGGATTGCTGGTGGGACCGATTATTTATTTCTTAGCCAGAGAAGCCAAGGGGCATGGGGTACCGGAAGTTATGGCAGCAATTGCGGAAAAAGAAGGTATCTTAAGACCGAGGGTAGTACTGGTCAAAGCATTTGCTTCAGCTATTACTATTGGGTCAGGAGGTTCGGCAGGGAGAGAAGGTCCAATTGTACAGGTTAGTGCGGCCATAGGCTCAACAGTAGGACAGATATTAAAAATGCCACCAAGTATTTTAAAAACTCTGGTTGCATGTGGTGCTGCTGGAGGGATATCAGCAACTTTTAATGCCCCCATAGGAGGGGTATTGTTCGCCCAGGAAGTAATACTGGGAGAGTTTGCTACCAGTAACTTTATACTTATTGTGATTTCTTCTGTTATTTCAGCTATGATAAGCAGGGCTTTTTGGAGTGACAATCCTGCATTTATGGTGCCAGTTTATGAATTGGTTTCTCCTACTGAATTATTATTTTATCTTGTTTTGGGTATTCTAGCAGGTGTAATTGCAGTACTTTTCATCAAATTTCTATATAAAACTGAAGATATATTTGACAGTATAAATATTGTTCCGGAATATATCAAGCCTGTTATAGGGGGATTACTGATAGGCAGTATTGGATTATATTTTCCACAAATTTTTGGAGTTGGTTATGAGACAGTAGAAGAGGTTTTGAAGAATAATATACCATGGATATTGGCTTTTTTACTGCTTTTTGTTAAGCTAGCAGCTACTTCACTTACTATTGGATCGGGTGGTTCAGGTGGCGTTTTTGCTCCCAGCCTTTTTATGGGTTCGATGTTGGGCGGCAGTTTTGGTTATCTTATACATACTTATTTCCCTACAATTACTGCTCCGGCAGGGGCCTATGCTCTTGTAGGTATGGGCGGCGTTTTTGCGGGAGTGGCACAAGCACCGATCACTGGGATAATAATGTTATTTGAAATGACGGGAGACTATAAAGTTGTATTGCCTCTAATGATGGTATGTGTTATCAGTTCGCTGGTTGCGCGGGGTCTTCACTCAGACACTATTTATACTGAAAAACTATCCAGACGGGGTCTTAATGTAAGGCAAAAAGAAAAGGTTGATATTATGGCCAATATGCCGGTGTCGCAGGTCATGACTACTTCTGTCGTAACACTGGATGCTGGAATGGAACTCAATTCAGCCAGGGATATTATTTTACAAAATGCCCATACAGGATATCCTGTAATAAGCCAGGGTCTTCTTGTTGGTATAGTAACATATGAGGATGTATTAAAAGGGCTTAAATCAGGACAGGAGAAATTATCCCTTGGTCAGCTGGTAACAAACAATTTAATTACTGTTACTCCGAATTGTAATATTCGAACTGTTATGGATAAGATGGCCAGAGGGGATGTAGGAAGGCTTCTGGTAGTTGATCCCCAGGAACCTCGTAAATTACTTGGGATAATTAGCAGGAGTGATATTATTAATGCCTATGCGGTAGCCACAAGAGGGGAAGGTGTTGGTTATGAAATTAGTAATTTCAGTGGTAAATAACCAGATTGTCCCGGGACTGGTTGAAAAACTCCTGGAAAAAGGAATAAAAGTAACCAGGTTAGCCAGTTCAGGTGGGTTTTTAAGAAAAGGTAATACTACTCTTATAAGTGGTGTGGAAGATGATGAGGTTCAACTGGCAGTTCAGACAATTAAAGATTTTACGGAAAAGAAAAAGCTCGAAAATATAAAAGAGTTCAGCGATAAGAAAAAGGCGATAGAAGAAGGACTGGCAACACTTTTTGTTGTACAGGTAGAAAATACAATGCATTTCTAAAAGTGTTGTGAAAACCTTTTGCTAAAGAGCAGATATTTGTTTATATACATCATTTTTATTCTATTGTGATATAATAACAAAAAAAGGTATTGTTTTGTTATTTATCTGGGACATTTTTGTCCCTGGAAAAGAAATTTGATCCCAAAAGGATGAGCTATGGATAAAGTTTTTACCATTATGGAAAGATTTGCGCCTGAAGCTATAGAGGTTATGGAGATTAGATACCAGGTTTTACGGCAGGTACTTCACAGGCAGCCTGTAGGTAGACGTCAATTATGCAAATTTCTTGGATATACTGAGAGATTGGTGCGAAGTGAAATAGATATCCTAAAAGAAAGGGGGGCTGTTATAACTACGCCCGCAGGTATTTACCTCACCCACTATGGAGAAGAAATGCTGCACGATATTGATGAAATCATTCCTTTTTTATTTGATATACAAACATTGGCAGAGAGAATAGAACAAATGTTTCAACTCGACGAGGTAATAATTGTCCCAGGGGATTCTTTTAATGATAACCTGGCCAAAAGAGATCTGGGAAGGGCAGCAGCTCGTTATCTAAAAAAAATTCTGTATCCCGGTTGTATCCTGGCAGTGACCGGGGGTACTACGCTGGCAGAAATGGCAAATGCCATAAGCGATGGGATTAATGCGGGAGATATTCTGGTTGTACCTGCCAGAGGTGGACTGGGTGAAGAAATGGAGCAGCAGGCCGGAACTATAGCGGCAAAAATAGCAAAAGCTATAAGAGCTCAATATCGTCTTTTACATATTCCTGATAATCTGGAAGAAAACACTGCAAGAATTCTTAGAAAAGATATTCATATAAAAGATATGGTGAATATTATCAAGTCAAGTAATATTTTGATACATGGAATAGGACCAGCCATTGAAATGGCCAATAGAAGAGGACTTACAGGCAGGGAGATTGAATATCTACGCGAAAAAGAAGCAGTTGGAGAAGTACTTAGATATTATTTCAATAGAACGGGTAATATAGTATATGAAGTTCCGGGGATAGGACTGGAACTTAACGATCTTAAGGATATTAACACTATTGTGGCAGTAGCAGGCGGCAGCAATAAAGCAGAGGCTATAAAAGCAGTTTTATACAACAGGCAACAGAATATTCTTATTACTGATGAAGGAGCAGCCAGGAAAATGATATTAAGAAAGGATGATCGTCATGTCAGTTAAAATTGGCATTAATGGTTTTGGACGTATTGGACGACTGGTAGGCAGGGCAGCTCTGCAAAGGGAGGAGATTGAGGTTGTTGCGGTAAATGACCTGGGTGCCATAGAAGCCAGCAGTCATTTATTCAAGTATGATTCGGTTCATGGAGAGTTTAAAGGCGATGTAGCCGTTGATGGTGACAATATTGTAGTCGACGGGCAGAAAATCAAATATCTATCCGAAAAAGACCCGGGAAAACTGCCCTGGAAAGATATGGGAGTACAGGTGGTAGTTGAGGGTACTGGAGCCTTTAGAACCCGGGAAAAATCGGCTAAACATTTAGAAGCAGGCGCAGCAAAGGTGGTTATTACTGCTCCAGGTAAAGGGGTAGATTTGACCATGGTAATGGGTGTAAATGAAGACAAGTATTCACCAGAATATGATATTGTATCCAATGCTTCTTGTACGACGAACTGTCTTGCCCCTGTTGCTAAAGTTCTACTCCAGAAATTTGGGATTGTAAAAGGTTTAATGACAACTATTCATTCTTATACTAACGATCAGCGAATCCTTGATCTGGAACATAATGATTTAAGAAGAGCCAGAGCTGCTAGTATGTCATTGATTCCAACAACTACTGGCGCAGCCAGTGCAGTAGGACTTGTCATTCCAGAATTGGATGGTAAGCTGGACGGTATGGCTATAAGAGTTCCCACACCGGATGTATCCCTGGTTGATTTGACGATAGAAATGGAAAAACCTGCTGCAGCTGAAGAAATAAATAAGGCTTTTAAAGAAGCCAGTCAGACTTATCTTAAAGGAATATTAAAGTACACCCAAGAACCACTGGTTTCAATGGATTACCGTGGAGAAGAACATTCTGCCGTTGTTGATGGGCTGCTGACAATGAATATTGGAGATAGGATGGCTAAAGTAATAGCATGGTATGATAATGAGTGGGCTTATTCTTTAAGAGTAGTCGATGTAGTTTCATATATTGCATCAAAGGGACTATAATAAGATAATTTTGAATTTTGAATTCTTAATTTTGAATTAAGGGAGGAAAACTTACGTTTTCCTTTGGATAATAAATTATTGTTGCTGTACCAGTTATAAATGATTATTGGAGTTTCCCAGTATTATTAATTAATAATTGGAGGTGTAATAAATTGCGGAGTCTTAGAGATATTGAACTCACGGGAAAAAAGGTATTGATGCGAGTAGATTTTAATGTTCCCAGGAATGAAGACGGAGATATTGTTGATGATACAAAAATGAGAGCGGCTTTTCCCACTATTGAGTATATATTACGCAATAATGCACGTCTTATTCTTATGAGCCACCTTGGAAGGCCTAAGGGTAGAGTGAATGAAAAATACAGCTTAAAGAAGGTTGCTGATCATCTTAACGGACTAATAAATGCAACGGTCAAAATGGCTGATGATTGTATTGGTCCGGGAGTAGAAAAAGCTGTTCAGGACTTGAAGCCTGGGGAAATTTTACTATTGGAAAATGTACGTTTCCACCCAGAGGAAGAAAAAAATGATAAGGATTTTTCCCGGGAACTGGCTAAATCAGGAGATGTTTTTGTTAATGATGCTTTCGGCAGTGCCCATCGTGCTCATTCTTCTACAGCAGGGGTAGCAGAATATCTACCTGCCTGTGCTGGTTTTCTGATGGAAAGAGAAGTCAATATGTTAAGGAGTGTGCTGGAACACCCACAGAATCCCCGGGTGGCCATATTAGGAGGAGCCAAGGTTTCTGATAAAATAAAACTTGTTGATAATCTCCTGGATAAGATGGATTTTCTCCTGCTGGGGGGGGGGATTGCTAATACCTTTTTAAAGGCTAAAGGTAATAACATAGGAACATCTATATATGATGAAAACTTCCTTATGGATGCGAATAGGCTGCTTGATAAGGCGGATCAAAAAAATGTACAAATCCTGTTACCGGTTGATGTAATTGTAGCAGAGGAGATATCAAGCGGGGCCAGGGGCATGCTGGTAAAAGTTGATAAAATTCCTGATAATATGATGATTGTTGATATTGGGCCTGAAACTGTAGAGAGTTTCAAGCCTGTTATTCAAAATGCCAGGACTATTGTGTGGAATGGGCCTCTGGGGGTTAATGAATTTAAGCAGTTTGCAGCAGGCACCGAACAAACAGCTCGTGCTGTAGCCAAGTCATCTGCTGTCAGTGTTATTGGTGGTGGAGAGTCAGTTGCAGTTATTCATAAGATGGGGTTAGAAAA
>DAOUSQ010000096.1 GCA_030627145.1 Syntrophomonadaceae bacterium
ACACGCAGATATGTGTGTGGCCGGTTTGATGGCAGGGAAGCATGTTGCTTGTACTATACCAATGGCTCTTACGGTTGAAGATTGTCACAGAATCGTTACTGCGCAACAACAATCAGGAAAACAGTATATGATGATGGAAACAGTTGTCTACAGCAGGGAATTTTTGTTCCTGAAGGAACTGTATAAAAAAGGCGAGCTGGGTAAATTGCAATTCTTAAGAGGATCTCACCAACAGGATATGTCAGCATGGCCGGCTTACTGGTATGGGTTTCCTCCAATGCTTAATGGAACACATGCAATCTCCCCGACCTTGTCCATTGGAGATAATGAAGCCGAATTTGTATCCTGTCTAGGCTCCGGGACTATTGATAAAGAAATGCATGCTAATTTTGGGTGTCCATTCTCAATCGAAACGACCCATATTAAATTCAAAGATTCAGATCTGGCAGCAGAAGTTACCCGTTCGTTATATGGTGTTCAAAGACAATACAGAGAAAGTTTTGATGTGTATGCTTCAAAGAAGAGCTTTGAATGGATGCAAACTGAAGATGGAAGCCATTTTATGCATGTGGGGGAAACAACAACACCTGTGGAAATACCTGATTACGGGCACTTGTTACCCCCGGAAATAAGTGAATTTACTCAAAAGGGTGTATATGACAGCGAAGATAATGAACATCTGTCGTTTTCGCAGGGTGGCGGCCACGGAGGTTCACACCCTCATCTGGTTCACGAATTTCTTATGGCTCTAGTGGAAGACAGGCAACCTTTCCCAAATGCTGTCAGGGCAGCAAACATTACATGCAGCGGTATACTATCCAATGAATCCGCACTTAAGGATGGGGAAAAGATTTATTTACCTGAATGGGCTCATTTAAAGAAATAAGCCTTTAAATTTGTAGAGCTCGGAGATACTTAAATACATTTATAAGAATACCTGCGCATTTAGGTTTGTAGAAGCGTCAAGCATAGAGAGAATACCAGTAGAAAGAGCAGTTGTAAATAAAGTTGAATAATTTAAAGAGATAAAATTATGAAAAATAATTTTAATGAAGGGTAGGGAAATGACAAAACGCGTAAAAATTTTTGAGCCTATAGAAATTGGGAAAATAAAGATAAAAAATAGAATAGCTATGGCCGCAATTGCCACAGGTGGAATGATAAATTCTGACGGTACACTTTCTCAGAGAGCAGTAGAATATTATCGAGCTAGAATAAAGGGTGGTACCGGATTGATTGTTACTGGTAATGCTAAAGTTGAAAATGAGGTAGAAAAAATATTAGTTGGACATGACGGAAGATGGCTTATATCTCCCAGAGTTATTCCAAGGTTATCTGAGTTAGCAGAGATATCACATTATTATGGGGCAAAACTATTTGTACAGCTACTGCCAGGGGAAGGAAGAAATAATCCTGGCACCTTTTATCCTGACTATATTGTGTCTGCATCTGCAATTCCATCTTTCTTTAAGGATGGGGTACTTACAAGGGAACTTACTCTAGAAGAGATAAAGAAATTAGTAAAAGCTTTTGGGAGAGCAGCAAATATTTTAAAATCATGTGAGGTTGATGGCATAGAAATAAATGCACATGACGGCTATTTATTGGATAATTTCCAAACTGTTTTATGGAATAAACGTAAAGATAGATATGGGGGAGACTTAAAAGGTAGGTTAGCCCTTTCAAAAGAAATTCTAGAAGAAATAAAAATTGCAGCAGGAGACGATTTTCCAGTAACATATAAGTTCGGTATGAAACATTTTATGAAAGGTTTAAGGACTCCCGGATTAAAAGAGGAAAATTTTAAAGAAGTTGGAAGAGATATTAATGAAGGAATAGAGTTAGCCATTGCCCTAGAAGAAATAGGTTACGATGGTTTAATTCCGGATACAGGTGGATATGATGCTTGGTATTGGGCTTTTCCACCACTCTACATGAATATGGGATGTATTTTAGAGTATACTGAAGCTGCTAAAAAAGCGGTTAACATTCCAGTATTTGCCGTCAGCAGATTAGATGACGCCGGTCTGGCAGAAGAAGTCTTAGAGAAGGGAATTGCTGACATTATTATGATTGGAAGAGGTTTGTTAGCAGATCCTGATTGGACTAATAAAGTTAGAAAAGGTGCAGAAGAAAACATTATACCTTGTATTGGCTGCAATGAGGGTTGTCTGGGAAGAGATCAAAAGGAAAAAAATCTAAGCTGCGCAGTTAATCCAGAAACAGGCGGAGAATTATATTTTGGGCTTGAACCGATTGTAAATAAAAGGAAAGTATTGATTGTTGGGGGAGGAATTGCTGGAATGGAAGCTGCAGTAATTTCTAATAAAAGAGGACACAAAGTGATACTTTATGAAAAGACAGATCAGTTGGGAGGTCACCTTAGAGAAGCTTCTGTACCTGATTTTAAAAAAGATCTTTTAAAATTATTAGAGTGGTATAAAAATCAAATAAAAAGAGCGGATATAGAAATAAAAATGAATACAGAAGTCACTATTGAATTATTGGAGAAAGAAAAGCCCGATGTAATTATTATTGCTACAGGTTCAATCAATGCACCCTGTAAAATACCCGGCGCGAATGATTCAAATATTGTTTATGCCACAGATCTTTTACTTGGTAAAAGTAGTGTTGGGGAAAAAGTAGCTGTAATAGGTGGTGGAATGGTAGGTCTTGAGACTGCTCTATGGCTTTCTAAACAAGGTAAGGAGATAACTGTAATAGAAAAATTATCTGATATTGCTATTGATGGTGCATTGGGTGTTAGGGAGATGTTAATAGATATGGTTAAATTCAGTGGGGTGGAAATAAAGACAAACAGCGAAATAGTAAAAATTGAAAATGATGGAATAAAAATATCCGAAAAAGGGAAGGAGGTTAGTTATGTTTTTGATAATGTAATTTTATCTTCAGGCTTGATTTCAGAAGTTGAACTATTCAATGATGTGGTAAAAAAATTAACAGAAATAGATATATTCCAGGTAGGCGATTGTAAAAGTCCTCGAAAAGTAATGAATGGTATATGGGAAAGTTATCATGTTTGTAGGGCTATTTAATATTTGATTATCTAGTTTGTAAATACATGAATGAAAGGGGGCTTTTGTATTTATTATTTAATAATATAGTTTATCGATATAAGAGTGAAAGGGGGTAATTGTATTTATTATTTGATAATCTAGCTTGTAAATCCAAGAATGAAAGGAGGGTTCTCACGGTTATAGCGATTGATTTAATGTAATATGTAAACAATAAATGGAGGGAAAAATGAAAAAGCTATTATTGAGTGTAGTAACAATCATCTTTATTCTATCCTTCGCTGTAGTAGGCGGTATAGGGTGTAAGAATGAAGCAGTGGAAGAAGCAGTGGAAGAAGCAGTGGAAGAAGCAGTGGAAGAAACAGTGGAAGAAACAGTGGAAGAAACAGTGGAAGAAGCTGCTGACGAACCTGTAGGTGGTTTTGTTGATCCTGAAGACATTGTTATAGCAGTTATACCTATGTCTCTAGGAAATCCTTGGTGGATTAGAGCTGAAATAGGTGCTAACCAATTTGCTGATGAATATGGTATTGAGGTGATATTTACTTCCACAAGAGATGAAGATCCTGCAGGTCAGTTAAACGTTTTTAATGATATGGTTACTAGAGGGGTATCAGCAATAAGTATTGCAGCTGTTGATGTTGAATCTTTGAAGCAACCAATTTCTGAAACTATTTCTGATAAGAATCTTCCTGTTTTTGGATTTGATGTTGGAGCCCCGGGAACAGATACACTATTTTTAGCCTCTGGTTGGGAACCTGAATCAAGTGGCTATGCTATTGGTAAAGGCTGTGCCGAGGAAATTGGAGGAGAAGGTAAAGTAGTTGTAATGACAGGGCCATTAGGTTCAACATTCCTTGAGACTAGGAAAAAAGCTATTTATAAAGCACTGGATGAATATCCAGGTATTGAAGTAGTTGGAGAAATAGCAGACTGTGCAGATATTGCAGCTGCGCTCAGTAAAACTGAAGCTATTTTACAGGCACATCCAGACATAGCAGGTTTTGCTGGAACAGTAACTCAAACGCCTACTATTGTAGCACAGGCTCTTGATAATTTGGGAATCACTACAAATCCTGCTAACTGGGGTGTAGGACTTCCAAACCAAAATGCAGAAATTATAAAAAAAGGACAAGCGAATGGTATTCTTGCTTTAGATCCAGCAAAGATGACTTATCTTGGTGTTCACATGGTGTATATGTATCTGACAACTGGAAAACTGCCGGAACCAGGAGATGATTTTGGTTGGGCTAGTGAAGGTGCTGAAGTTATAGTATATCCTGAATTAAAAGCTGCTTATGTAGGAGATATACTTCTAACAGCAGATAATGTAGACAGCTTTGGTTTCTAGAATAAAAATTTAATAAAGGGAGAGATTCCCCAAATCTCTCCCTAAAATTTTTACAAACTAATTTTAAATAATAGAGGTAATTATTGTGAGTGATGTAATAATAAAAATGAGTAATCTTACCAAAACATTTCCTGGTGTTATTGCATTAAGTGATGTTAATCTCTCAATGATAGAAGGATCTATTCATGGTCTAGTTGGTGAGAACGGAGCAGGCAAGAGTACTTTAATAAAGATACTATCAGGTATCTATACTGAATATGAGGGGAAAATATTTTTACAAAATAAAAATATACAGATAAATTCTCCCAGCCATGCTCAGAAATTAGGTATTACTACTATTTTTCAGGAATTAACTGTCGTTTTAGGGATGTCGGTAATGGAAAATATTTTTCTCGGAAGAGAAAAATTAAAATTTGGCGGTTTCATGGATAGAAATTATATGTTTAGAAAAAGTAAAGAAATTCTGAATTTTTTGGAAAGTTCTATAAATCCCAAAAATATAGCAGGTAATTTATCCATAGCTAATCAACAGGTTATAGAAATATGCAAAGCCCTTGTTCTTGATGCAAAATTGATAATTATGGATGAACCCACCGCTTCGCTAACCAGAATTGAAGTTTACAACCTGTTTGAATTAATTAAAAAGTTA
>DAOUSQ010000043.1 GCA_030627145.1 Syntrophomonadaceae bacterium
ATTGCGATGGCAGGTAAATGCAACATTACCGAAGCACGCATCCCTGTTCCTACATTAGTTGGACAGGAAGTTAAATAGCCTCTTTTTTCATCAAATGCAAAATCTAAATTATTCTCCAGGGCATCGTCTATTTTCTGAGCCCTTTTATAACACTCTTCCATCTGTAAGCCTGGCAGGAAACACTGTATTCGCAAATGGTCTTCTTCATTTAGCATAATTGCTAGAGATCCATCTTCATTAACCAGTACTCCTCTGTAGCTACTATCTGATTCGGCGTGTTTGGGGCTAATTAAATGCTTTTCTACTAGTATTTGACGATCAAGAAACGGTATCTGGTCAAAAAGGATTATATTCATTTTTTTTAAATCCTTGCACTTGCTCTTTTCCCAGGCATCTTTTATTTCCCTGATACACTTATCACCTGTTTTTGCATTAAGCATATGTGAAAAAGGCATCATCCTTAAATTTCTGGCCAGACGCACACGGTTACTTATTACAATGTCCGATTCTGGTGTTTTTTCAGCATCCATCCACCGTACAAAATTAGTATTTAATAGGTCAGTTATACTCACATTACTGTACCTCCTTAATGTAGTTTTTTCTCCATATCCTTTATAGAATCTCTTATTTCAGCTGCTTTCTCATATTGTTCACTGGCTATAGCTTTTTGTAATTGAGACTTCAGGTTTTCAATTTTATTTTTTATAAGTACCTTTTCTCCTCTACGAGCTGGTATTTTACCAATATGTTTGCTGTTACCATGAATTCTTCTCAAAGTTGGTTCCAGTTCTTTTTCAAAAACTGTATAGCATTCTGCACAACCTAGTTTTCCTGTCTGTGAAATGTCTTGAAAGCTCATTCCACAGTTCGAGCACCGGCTAATATTAGAATCTGGTGTAATTCCCTGTATACTATAGTTATTACCGAAAAAGCTGCCCAGGAGATTAGAAATAGAAAACTGATTATCTACCTCAAATAAAATACCACCTTTTTTTGCTGCACATTCTTCACAAAGATGGACTTCAATTTTTTTTCCGTTAAACATCTGAGTTAAATGAACTGTGGCAGGTTTTTGTTTACACTCTTCACAATACATGGCATAAACCTCCTTTAACCTAAGATTTAAAGAAACTACTAAGAGCATATTTAAATGCCTCATAAAACTTATATTGCTGCTCTGCAGGTATATCTTTAACAGCACATGTTATAAGGTATTTTAGCATTTCATTTTCTTTTTCTCCTATAACCCTACTTTCCAGTAGTTGATCAATAAAAGTCAGTAAATCTTTTTGATTTATCAAAACAGCTCTGTTTAAATCATCTTCAATGCGAACTATCCGCATAAAACCTTTTCCACCCCGACGGCTCTCCGTATGGTAACCTTCTTCTATAGTAAATCTAGTACTAATAACATAAGTAACCTGAGAAGGAACACAATTAAAAGTCTCTGCAATTTCTGATCTTTGAATTTCTATTTTATTTTCTTCACTTCTTTCTATTAATACTTTAAGGTACTCTTCTATCCTGTCCGCTAGACTTTTCTTCATTACCGGTCTCCTCTTTGACTATTTTTGACCTTTGCTGGTATTTTATCGAAAAGTTTAAGCTCAGTCTATACCTTTTCGTTAAAATAATTAATTTTTTTTTGACTATTATTAACCAATTGTTTTAAAGCTATTTTATCCAATTTTTTATTAACTAACTCAACTTCGCAGTTGACAATGCCTAATCTGGTGTAATACTAAAGTATGGATGTTTTTTGCCCAAGAATAATAAGTAAGAAGTGAGGAGTTAGGTGTAAGGATTTTTTTTAAGCAAGCAAATTTTTCTAAATTTAATGATTATTTGCTTCACGTCTTACGTTTGGGAAGTTAGACGTTAACCGTTGACGTAGAATACCTTACTCCTAATGTTTCACGTTTTCACGTCTCACCCCTCACGTTTAACCCTTCACCTATCACTTAAATAATACTTTTTATGGAATAAAAAAATATTATGCCGTCAAGTGCGAAAGTTGTAAAACTAATTAAAAAAAAGAGCCCGGACACCTAAAATATGCTAATTCATGTCCCCCGACAGGGGACAAAATCATTTTTTGGTGCGGTCTCCAAGTTATATAATATAAAAATTTTATTATCTGACTTTACCAGGATAAATTATTTTTTTGTAAGTATTGTTTTTTAAGTATTAGCAGCACAAACTTGGGTAGTGCCAGCTGCCTTTTAAGACGCTTCGGTTCACAGACCAGTCTAAATAACCATTCGAGGTTTAACTTGATTAATATATCAGGTGCTCTTTTTTTAACCCCGGCTATCACATCAAAACTTCCTCCTACTCCTATGCAAACGGGTACACCTAATTTATCTTTATTTTTATTTATCCAATATTCTTGTTTCGGAGCCCCCAGCCCCACAAAAAGTATATCTGGTGATTTTTGTTTTATTTCATTAACTATATACTCCACGTCTTTTTCTTTAAAATAACCATCCCGGCTGCCACAAATCTTTAAACCAGGATATATTTTACACAATCTCTCTCCAGCCACCATTGCCACTCCGGGTGATGCTCCCAACAGGTAAATTTTCCAACCTTTTTGAACTGCATTACTGCACAAACTGTACAACATATCAATTCCTGTAACTCTTTCTTCCAGCTTGTAACCCAATTTGTGAGCTGCCCAAACTATTCCAATCCCATCAGGAGTAACCAGATTTGCAGAGTTAATTAATTCCTTCAGGTAAGGATCTTGCTGTGCTCTGTAAACAATCTCCGCATTCAATGTTATCACCTGGGAAGGAGTCCCCTCACGTATGATATTTTCCACCTTTTTTATGGCTTGCTGCATATTAACCAGATTAATATTGCAGCCCAAAATAGTTGCTTTTTGTTGGTTTTTCATTACAAACTAAAGCACCCTTTTTGCAATTCTATTACTGCGCCAACTTAACGATGATATTTGGTTTAATACTTTGCCTGTCCCTAAAGCTACACATGAAATTGCATCTTCGGCTATATGTACAGGTAGACTAGTTTCTTTGGATAAAAGCGTATCCAATCCATCGAGCAATGCTCCACCACCGGTCATAACAATTCCGTTGTTTAATATATCGGCTGCCAGTTCAGGGGGAGTATTTTCTAAAACTCTCTTTACACCATCAACAATTGATTGCACAGGTTCTTGCAGTGCTTTCCAGCTTTCTTGAGCACTTATGTTAATGTTTTTTGGTAATCCTGTTAACAAATCCCGTCCCCGGACCTCTAAAAAATTATTGGCATTTTCATTATTTACAAATGCTGTCCCCACCTGTATTTTTATTTCTTCAGCCGTGCGTTCGCCTATCATCAAATTATATTCTTTTCGGATATGACGAATAATTGCCTCATCAAACTTGTCCCCCCCGATTCTAAGAGAAGTCTTACACACGATTCCACCCAGAGAAATTACAGCTATATCCGAAGTTCCTCCTCCAACATCTACCACCAGACTACCGGTTGCCTCAGATATATCAATACCTGCACCAAGAGCTGCAGCTATAGGTTCTTTAATAATAAAAGCCTGTCTGGCTCCTGCTGAAAGCGTAGCCTGTCTAACAGCACGTTCTTCAACATCTGTTGCCCCGGTGGGTATACAGACAATAACCCGGGGTTTAAAAAATATTTTTTTGCCAATAATCTTGCGAATAAAATAACTAAGCATTTTCTCCGTAGTATCATAGTCAGCAATTACTCCTTCTTTTAACGGGCGAATTGCCACAATATTCCCCGGCGTTCTTCCTAACATCTGCCTAGCTTCTTCTCCTACTGCAATAACTTTATTAGTATCCCTATCAATAGCAACTACTGACGGTTCGCGGAGTACTATTCCTTTACCTTTCCTGAATACTAAAACATTTGCCGTTCCAAGATCAATTCCAATGTCTTCTATATAAAACATTACGTCCTCCTACAAAAATTATAATTTTATAAGCCTATTTTACCTTTTATTTCTTTTTAATGCTAATTAATTATTCTTTGCTTGATTAAGTGCAGCATACTTTTTTCTAGTTGCTTCTCCGCCCCTTATGTGTCTTTCCGCTTTATTCTTATCCAGAACAATTTTGACCTGTTCAGCTAATTTTTTATTTATTCTTGGTAACCTTTCAGAAACATCTTTATGCACAGTACTTTTACTTATACTAAATACTTCTGCCGTTTGCCTGACTGTATTTGAAGTCTGTAAAATATGTTGGGCAATAATAACTGCTCTTTTTCTAATGTAGTTCTGCATAACCAGCCTCCCCCTGTTGAATTATTTAAAATATATTCACAAGGTTTCTGGTCAAGAACTAATACTTCAGTATATAAAAATCAATATTCTGGTAATATTTTACTAAAATATCTTTATACTCTTTTCCTTCTTTAGCCATCCCGTTGGCACCATACTGGCACATTCCTACTCCGTGCCCATAACCCCTGCTATTAATAATTAAATTATTGTCACTAATATTATACTTCCACCAATTAGATGGTAAATTAAATAGTTTACGAAACTTTTCACCAGACATACAGTGATTATTTATTATTAGTTTTTTTATTCGACCACTGTGCGTTTTTTCAAGCACCCTGATTTCTATCTTATTAATTATATTATCTCCGATACGGGAGTTTATATCAGTAATTGAAAACACCTGTACTGTCGAATAATATTTTGAATGAGTACAGTAGTTACATTCAACAGAGCGTAAATATGGAACATCTTTCTGCCATACATCAGCTGCACTTTCAGTCCTTCCTCCACAGGTTGAATGGTACAACGCATCGATTGGCTGGTCTTTATAAAGCATTATCTCTCCTCTGGTTTCTCTTACCGCCCGTTTAATTTTATTAAGGAATTTTGTGGAATTATATGGATGTGCTTGTTTAAAATCAACCGGGGAAATATAAGCCTGGCATGTATTAATATCATCAGAAAGATCAGAATTCAAAGGATATTTAATGCCATCTATCATCTTTTTTATGGCATAAGTTCTTGCACAAACAGCCTGAGCCTTCAATGCCTCTAATTCGAAAGAAGCCGGCATTTCTGCAGCTACTGTTCCTATTATGTATTCTTCAAATTTTAATTTAATAGTTTTATTTTGTTCATGGAGATATAAAGTGACATAAAGTTCATTTATTACCTGTGGCTTTCTAACAAAGCATCCTTTAAAGATCGTAATAAGCGGGACAGTTAACACTACCAAAACTATTAAAATAAAAATCTTTTTTTTATAAATCATATTCAAATAATATTAAGAGAACATGGCATTAATACCATGTTCTCTTAACATTATTAATTTATCTTATAATCTTGAAATATGTGCCCCCAGGGAATTTAACTTATTCATTATATTTTCATAACCGCGATCTATATGCTCACTATTATATACAATACTCGGTCCCCTGGCCATAAGACCTACAATCAGAAGTGCGTCCCCTACACGCAAATCTGTTGCCCTTACATTTGCTTCACTGAGTTCGTTTACTCCTTTGATAATCGCTGTCCTACTTTCAGTCTTAATATTTGCTCCCATACGTAAAAGCTCTTGAACATGCATAAAACGATTTTTAAAAACAGATTCGGTAATTACACTGCTACCTTTTCCATAACTTAAATACGCCATGAACTGCGCCTGCATATCTGTTGGAAATCCCGGATAAGGTAATGTCTTTATATAGACTGGTTTTATTTCCCTATTTCTCGTTACCCGTACCTTATTTTTATATTCCTCTACTTCAGCACCACTTTCAATTAACTTTGCTGTAATCGCTTTTAGGTGTTCACTTACAACATTTTCCACCAGCACATCACCTGCTGTTGCTACCGCCGCTACCATATAGGTTCCTGCCTCTATTCTATCAGGAATCGAAGTATAATTACTTGAACCCAGCTTGTTTACGCCTTCGATTTTTATTATATTAGTTCCAGCTCCACTGATTTTCCCTCCCATACTATTTATAAAGTTAGCCATATCAACCACTTCCGGCTCTAATGCAGCATTTTCAATATAAGTTGTTCCTTCTGCCAAAGCAGCTACCATTATTATGTTTTCTGTAGCCCCAACACTGGAAAAATCTAGATATATATGAGTTCCCCTTAATCTTGCAGCTCGAGCAATAACATCACCAGAAGACAACTTTATTTCACTTCCCAGGGCCTGGAAGCCTTTTAAATGTAAATCAATCGGGCGATTTCCTATAGCACAACCTCCTGGTAATGATATTCTTACTTTACCTTTTTTAGCCAATAATGGCCCCATTACCAGAAATGATGCTCTTATTTGTCGTACCAAATCATAAGGCGGATGTGTATTAGTCTCTTGTGCAATCAACACTAATGACTTATTTACTCGTTTAACCTTAACTCCTAATTCCTTAATAAGTTCAATTATAATAAATACATCTCGTATTTCAGGAATATTATTAATAACTATTTTCCTCTCACTTAACAGGGAAGCTGCTAAAATTGGTAATATTGCATTTTTCGATGAACTTACTTCTACTGTACCTTTTAAAGTTGACTGACCTTTTATTACCATTTCCAAGGCTATAATATCACCTCACTGATAAGGAACAATACCTTATCAAATGAAATGCTCTATCAATTAAAATATTTTTCTATATTGATAGGGCTTTATTGCTACTAATAATTACCTAAAATTAAGGGTGTCCCTATATAAACATACGTTTTTTTCTCTTTTTCGTTTATTCTGACAGCTACTTGAATATTATATTTTTTTCCTTCAATCCTTATATAAGGATTTATTTTTTCAATTACATTGCTATATGCCGTTGCACTGGTTATTTTCCCATTTTTATAGGTTTCTATTTTTTTTGCTTCTAGTTTTTTCAAAACAACATTTACTATTTCTTCCTGGGATTCATATTCAATAATATTGTTTATTGTCCCTGTATATAGAAAGTAAATGTTCCATTTCACCCCAGGCGTATCGTTCAAAGTTTGAGCGTATTCATAAAATTGGTTATTTTTTTGTGAAGACAGGAAACTTAAAATATAATATGTTTCTTTTAATTTCCAATTTGATTTTAATATAAGGTTGTAAGCTTCATTCCCATTTTCAATTTCATATCGTAAAATAATCTCCTGCTTATCACTTGTATGAATGAGTTTTTTTGTATCTACTGGTAAGTTAAGGCTATTAAGGATTTTAATCATATTTTGATCCAGTTCTTCTAAAGAGGAAACTGTTTTTATTTTTGCCCAACAATCCATACGAGATTCCAGAGAATTTGCACCGATAGATGCAAAAGATAGGTAATATGGTGACTGGTTTTCAAGTTTCTTTCCTAAACTATACTCAATACTATAATTCCCAATAGAACATAAAAAGGCAAAAATAATGATATACATAAGAATATCTTTCAAAATTATATCCTCCCCATGTTTTGCATATCAAAATTCTTACCATAGTGATAAGCATTTATTCAATAAACATGGAAGAAGTTTCTATATTAAATCTGTTTTAAAAAATATATAAATCGAGTAGGGTAATGCTGCAGTAGCTTGCTGCAGCATCATCCCTCTCACAGAACCGTACGTACGGGCCTCGTATAC
>DAOUSQ010000021.1 GCA_030627145.1 Syntrophomonadaceae bacterium
ATCACACATATATCGACTGGTGGGGGTGCTACCCTGGAGTTTTTAGAGGGCAAACAACTGCCTGGTGTGGTGGCTTGTGAAGGTGTACTGCAGAAAAGCTAATTTACTTTAAAAAGTGCTTATGATGATCTGTCAGATAAGATAATAGTTGTACTGGAGGTGATATCATGCGCAGGATTCTTATGGTTGCAAATTGGAAAATGAATAAGTCTATATCGGAAGCCCGTGCTTTTTGCCAGGAATTTGTGCCTCTGGTAAACAATAGTAATGATGTGGAAATAGTTATCTGCTCACCGTTTACCTCTTTACATGTTTTGAAATCAGAATTAAATGGTTCTATGATCAAAATGGGAGCCCAGAATTTATTCTGGGAAGAGAAAGGGGCATATACTGGAGAAATATCTTCCAATATGCTGATAGATGCTGGTTGTGACTATGTTATTATAGGACATTCAGAACGCCGGCAGATTATGGGTGAGAATAACGTAGTTGTTAATCGTAAAATACGGGCTGCACTTACAGCTGGATTAATTCCCATTCTCTGTGTTGGAGAGACACTAAAGGAAAGAGAAAATCTAATGGCAAAAGAAGCGGTCAAAGAGCAGCTCATCAAATGTCTTGAGGATATATCTTTAGAGGATAAGGAACTTGTGGTTGCGTATGAACCTGTATGGGCGATTGGAACAGGCGTAAATGCCAGCAGTGATGATGCTCAGGAAATGATTGGATTTATCCGTAATAATCTATCACAAATATTTAATAAGTCTACTGCAGGATCCGTACGTATTCTGTATGGGGGAAGCGTAAAAGAAGATAACACAGCAGAATTAATGGCAAAAGAAGATGTGGATGGTGCTTTGGTTGGAGGAGCGAGTTTACATGCTGATTCTTTTGCAGGAATAGTGAGGTTAGGACAACATGGTTAAAAACCCCCTGGTTTTAATGATTTTAGATGGCTGGGGTATACGGCCTGCTTGTGAGGATAATGCTGTTACCCTGGCTGATCCCCAAAATTTTTATCATCTAAAGGCAAACTATCCCCATACTTTATTGAAATGCTCAGGAAAAGATGTTGGGCTGCCGGAAGGGCAGATGGGTAATTCTGAGGTCGGACACCTTAATATTGGCTCCGGAAGGATTGTATACCAGGAAATTACCCGTATAAGTAATGCTGTTGAAGATGAATCGTTTTTTTCCAACCAGGAATTTATCAAAGCTATAGAATATGCTAAAAATAACGGTGGGGCATTACATTTGATGGGGCTTGTATCTGATGGTGGGGTACACAGCCATTTGGACCATCTTTATGCTTTGCTGCATTTAATGAAACTAAGTAATATGAAACGAGTATATATTCATGCCTTTCTTGATGGAAGAGATGTCGGGCCGAAGAGTGCTATTGAATATATCAACGCTTTAGAACAAAAAATAGAGACAGTGGGGATAGGGGAAATTGCTACTCTCGGGGGAAGATTTTACGGTATGGACAGGGATAATCGATGGGAGCGTATCGAAAAGGCATATAATGCTATGGTACTTGGGGAAGGGCATAAAGCTCCCAATGCATTTGCAGCTATACAAGAGAGTTATGAATCAAGGGTAACTGATGAGTTTGTAGAACCGGTAGTGATTATCAACGAGGATGCTGAGCCGGTAGGGCTAATTCAAGATGGAGACAGCTTGATTTTTTTTAATTTCAGAGCGGACCGGGCCCGGCAGATAACAAAGGCTTTTGTAGAGACTGAACTGAACAATTTTGAACGCAAGGTGCGACCAGAGATATATTATGTTTGCATGACACAGTACGATATAAGTATTGAGGCTCCAGTGGCTTTTAAACCGCAAAACCTTAACAATACTCTGGGTGAAGTACTTGCTCGTGAAGGACTAAGACAGTTAAGAATAGCTGAAACTGAAAAATATGCTCATGTTACTTTTTTCTTCAATGGTGGGGTTGAAAGACCCAATGCGGGTGAGGATAGGATATTGATTCCTTCCCCCGATGTTGAAACATATAACCTTAAACCAGAAATGAGTGCTCAAGAAGTAACAGTTCGAACACTTGAAGAGCTGGACCGTGATTTTTATGATGTGATAATAATGAATTATGCTAATCCTGATATGGTGGGACATACTGGTGTTCTTAATGCTGCAGTTAAGGCTGTAAAGACTGTTGATGAATGTATGATTCAGATAGTTAACCGGGTACTTGAGAAAGATGGTACTGTAATAATTACTGCTGATCATGGTAACTGTGAGATGATGGTCTGCCCTGAAACCGGTAATCCTTATACAGCTCATACCACTAACAGGGTACCTTTTATCCTGGTTTCTAACAATTATATTGATAGGCATCTGAGGTCCGGTACTTCACTTCGAGATATTGCTCCTACTATGCTGGCTTTATTGGGTATTGAGATTCCTGAGGAAATGACAGGCAAGCCGCTGGTAAATTGTGAGGAGTAAGAGGAATAATGGTAAGCAACCGGACCCTTTAACAACAGAAAAAAATGATTTTATTATAACCTTATTTGAAAGGAGATAAGATATGAGTACTATTGTAGATGTTTATGCTCGTGAAGTACTTGATTCACGTGCCAATCCAACTGTGGAGGTTGAAGTTATCTTAGAAGACGGTACAATGGGACGAGCCATAGTGCCATCAGGAGCATCCACCGGGGTTCATGAGGCAGTTGAACTTAGAGATGGGGACAGTAAAAGATACAATGGTAAAGGGGTCTTAAAGGCTGTTGACAATGTTAACAGTATTATTGCCCCTGAAGTAACGGGAATGGATGTAATAAGACAGATAGATATTGATACCCTTATGATTGATCTTGATGGGACCCCGAATAAAAGTAAACTGGGCGCCAATGCTATTTTAGGGGTATCACTGGCAACTGCAAGAGCTGCAGCAAATTACCTTGGCCTACCATTATACCAGTATATTGGTGGGGTAAATGCCAGAGAAATACCGGTACCAATGATGAATATTTTAAATGGTGGAAAACATGCTGACAATAATGTAGATATTCAAGAATTTATGATTATTCCTTCAGGGGCCCCTTCTTTTTCGGAAGGTTTACGTATGAGCGTAGAAGTTTATCATGCTCTAAAAAAGGTATTAAAATCTAAAAACCTGGCAACAGCAGTCGGTGATGAAGGCGGATTTGCTCCCGATCTTCCCTCAAATGAAGCGGCTATCGAAATAATACTTGAAGGTATTAATGCAGCAGGTTACCAGGCAGGTAAAGACATCAATCTCGCTCTGGATGTTGCCGCCAGTGAAATTTATAAGGACGGTAAATATAACCTGAATAGCACCAAACAGATTTTATCAGCAGAACAAATGGTTGATTTTTATGCTGATATTATTGATAAATATCCTATTATTTCACTGGAAGATGGTTTGGCAGAGGATGATTGGGAAGGTTGGAAACAGCTTACTGAAAGGCTGGGCGAAAAAATTCAGCTAGTAGGAGATGACATATTTGTTACCAATATTGAGAGGCTTTCAAGGGGAATAAAGTCTGGTATTTGTAACAGCATTTTAATAAAGGTTAATCAGATAGGCACATTAACAGAAACATTGGATACTATGGAAATGGCAAAAAGGGCCGGGTATACCTGTGTAATTTCCCACCGTTCAGGAGAGACTGAAGATTCTACCATTGCTGATATAGCTGTAGCAACCAGCGCCGGACAGATCAAAACAGGAGCTCCGGCAAGGACTGACCGGGCAGCTAAATATAATCAACTACTGCGTATAGAGGAAGAACTGGATGTATTTGCCATATATCGTGGTCTGGAAGTATTATCTGATTTTAGACGGTAGCTTTTTGCTATATATTGAAATACTTAATGTGTTTGTGTTAGAATATAGCCTGGCTTTGAGAGAGTTGTTGCTTGAATGGAGGTGAAACATTGCTGAAAACTATAATACTAGTAGTACAGGTAATATGTGCCCTTGGATTGATATCTACCATACTTTTACAATCGGGAAAAAGCGCAGGATTATCTGGCAGTATTGCGGGCGGAAGCGAAGCAATTTTTGGGGGGAAGAAGAAAGGGTTAGATGAGTTATTAAGTAAGATTACGGCCTATCTTGCCACATTGTTTACATTACTAACCTTGTTGTTGGCTCTGCTCAAGTAAGGTGGATTATAGCACAGGCTTTTGTTTTATCTCTTAGATAATATGTAATTAAGAATGCAAGGAGTTGGTAAATTTATTATGGAAAACCTGTTACCTTATGTTCCTGCAGCAGGAGCGCTAGCCCTTTTATTTGCCGTTTATCTGGCAGAAAGAGTTAATAAAGCAGATCCCGGGAACGAAAAAATGGTGGAAATATCAGGGCATATTCATGAGGGAGCTATGGCTTTTCTAAAAAAACAGTACAGTGCCCTGGCTATTTTTGTATTAGCAGTATTTTTAATTCTGGGCTTTTTTATTGATTGGTCAACGGCAATATGTTTCTTAGTGGGTGGTATTTCATCTGCCCTGGCTGGATTCATAGGTATGACCGTTGCTACTAAAGCCAATGTAAGGACTGCCAATGCTGCGCGAACATCTCAAAATTCTGCTCTGGGTGTAGCCTTTTCCGGGGGAGCAGTTATGGGAATGTCAGTTTCTGGTCTTGGATTGCTGGGATTGGGTATTCTATATCTTATTTTCAGGGAACCTACCATTGTAAATGGTTTTGCACTTGGAGGAAGCTCAATTGCTCTCTTTGGGCGTGTAGGTGGGGGCATATATACTAAAGCAGCTGATGTAGGTGCTGACCTGGTAGGTAAGATTGAAGCCGGTATTCCGGAAGATGATCCCCGTAATCCCGCAACTATTGCTGATAATGTTGGAGATAACGTAGGCGATGTAGCCGGTATGGGTGCAGACCTTTTTGAATCATATGTGGGTTCAATAATTGCTGCTATGACACTGGGAGCAGTGCTTATCGGATTTGAAGGTGTAATATTACCAATGATTATCGCTGCTGGTGGAATTATTGCTTCTATTATTGGAACATTCTTTGTTAAGACTGATGAAAAATCAAACCCCTTGAAGGCACTTAATGCGGGAACTATAAGTTCTGCTGTGATTTTGCTTATCGTGGCATACTTTGCTGTAACCCAAATCCTTCCTGCTCAATATTCAGGGGTATTCTGGGGGCTGGTAGCTGGACTTATTGCGGGAACTGCTATTGGTTTTGTTACCCAGTATTACACTTC
Source organism: Syntrophomonadaceae bacterium (assembly GCA_030627145.1). The sequence continues at coordinate 5,226 of DAOUSQ010000021.1, forward strand.
TGATGAATATAAACCTGTGCAGGATATCGCAAAATCTGCTGAAACTGGACCCGCTACAGTAATTATTTCCGGTCTGGGTGTAGGAATGTTATCTACATTAATATCAATCTTCCTGATTGCAGGTGCTATTATTATAGCTTACATAACCGGTGGCTTATATGGCATATCCCTTTCGGCAGTTGGTATGCTGGCTACAACCGGTATGGTAGTAGCTGTTGATGCTTATGGGCCAATTGCTGACAATGCAGGTGGAATTGCAGAAATGGCAGAATTACCACCTGAAGTTAGAGAAACTACGGATAAATTGGATTCAGTTGGTAACACAACTGCTGCAATAGGAAAAGGTTTTGCTATTGGTTCAGCAGCACTCACAGCCCTGGCTTTATTAACTGCTTTCTCCCAGGTGGTAGGAATAGAAGCAGTTAATCTTCTTGATCCTATGGTAATTGTTGGGCTTCTAGTCGGAGCAATGCTTCCATTTTTCTTCTGTGCTCTTACTCTTGGTGCTGTTGGCAAAGCAGCTGGAGAGATGGTTGAAGAAGTAAGACGGCAGTTCAGAGAAATAACTGGCCTTATGGAAGGAAAAGCAAAAGCTGATTATGCTCGCTGTGTTGAAATAAGTACTAATTCGGCTATTAAAGAAATGATAATACCGGGTCTATTAGCTGTTATTGCTCCGATTCTTGTTGGGCTTACCCTGGGTGCTGAAGCTTTAGCAGGAATGCTGGCTGGGTCAGTTGCATCTGGTGTTTCACTAGCTATTATGCTCGCCAATGCAGGAGGAGCGTGGGATAACGCCAAAAAATATATTGAGAGTGGAAATTATGGAGGAAAAGGTAGTGAGGCTCATGCCGCAAGTGTTGTCGGCGATACAGTTGGTGATCCCTGTAAAGATACTTCCGGACCATCATTAAATATTTTGCTTAAGCTCATGGCAATTGTATCACTGGTATTTGTGGCTCCTTTATTATAAAAAATATAAGCATTAAATAAAAAGTAGTAGACAGGTGGATTTTAAACACCTGTCTATTATTTTTTGGTGTATAATGAGCGCAAAAGCTAACTGCATAAAACTCCTGAAGGTTCAAAGGAGGTTGCTATGACACACATTTATCCACAGGCTGAGCCTTTTTTCTTGAATGGCAGCACAGAAAAAGCTTTGTTATTTATTCATGGTTTTACTGCTTCACCATCGGAAGTATATCCGATTGCTCAATTGTTATATGAGAAGGCAGGTTATACTGTTAGCGGCCTGCTCTTGCCAGGGCATGGATCGACTCCACAAGAACTTAACCAGACCAGGTGGCAGGATTGGTTTGAGGCGGTAAAGCAGGAACTACATATATTATTTAATAATTACTCCGAGATATTTGTCGCCGGGTTATCATTGGGAGGTTTACTTGCGCTCCACGCTGCTTGTAAGATAAAAAATTTAAGGGGAGCAGTAGTAATAAATGCGTCTATCTATAATAATTTTCCTCTTTTAATTGCTTCTGCTCCTGTAATGAGATATATCAAACCCTATTTTCCGAAAAAGGATGAGATTAGAACACAAGAACTTGAAGAACAGGGTAGGTTTGCTTATAAGGTTACTCCGGTTAAGGCTTTTCGCAGTATGATAAGTTTGCGTAATAAAGTAATAAAAGAACTTGGAGAAATAGATATTCCCCTGCTTATTATGCAGTCCCTGAAGGACGAGTCAGTAAATCCCAGAAGTGCTCAGTTTATAATGGATAGGACTCATAATGCTGGCGTACGCCTGGTAGAACTTCATGAGTCTGAACATATTGCTACAATGGGAACGGAAAAAGAAAAAATAGCCGGGGAGATAGTAAAATTTATAGACAATAAATAAATTGATAATTAGAAGTAATGTCATCATAAACATTTTTTGCTATTAGAAGTCGTTATTATTATAATTTAATATCAAGAAAAACAATTAGGCTAAAGACTGAAAGGAGATATTTACAATGCAAAGAGATGAAGCAGTCGTACTGTTAAAAAAACACCTTAAAAGTGAAAACTTGGTTAATCACTCGTTGGCAGTTGAGGCAATTATGAGAGGCTTAGCTGAGCGTTTAGGGGAAGACGTTGAGAAATTTGGCGTAACAGGTTTACTGCATGATATAGATTATGATGTAACATATAAAGAGCCAGAAAAGCATTCTCTTCTTGGAGCTCAAATTCTTGAAGAAAACGGTCTGGCAGAAGATATTATATATGCAGTTAAGGTACATAACGAAATACACGGATTGGAACGTAAGACTATTCTTGATCGTGCCCTGTATGCGGCAGACCCGGTAAGCGGATTTATTACAGCAGCAGCTCTGGTGCGCCCGGATAAAAAACTGGCTGAGGTAAAGCTTAAATCATTGAAAAAAAGGTTTAAAGAAAAGGCTTTTGCCAGAGGGGCAAGTAGAGAGCAAATGGCAACCTGCTTAGAACTTGGCTTAGAATTAGAAGAATTCCTTACCATAGCCCTTGAAAGCATGAAAAAGATTGCTCCTGAACTGGGACTGTAGAAAGTGGTAAAACTGGGTGTTATACACCCGCAGATTAGCAACAAAGAATACTTTTTTAATAATTTGATGCTCAGGGTGTTTTGCACTCTGTTTATTTTTAAGGATTTATGTTAGTGATGTGGAAACAGAGGATATACTATATAAAAATAGCAATTGTAATTAAAGGAGAGAAGTAATGATAAACAGGGATGGAATACTTGACTATATGCGTCAGGAAAGCTACCGGCCGTTAAGCTATAATGAGCTGAGGGACGTTTTTGGTGTTGAAGATAATGATGGTGATATTACTTTAAGTAAAGTTCTGGGGAGGCTAGAGAAAGAGGGAGAAATAGTTAAAACCCGTAAAAATAAATATGGCTTACCGGAAATGATGAATCTGGTTAAAGGAGTAATACGGCTAAGCCAGAGAGGATACGGTATATTGGTGCCAGATAAAGTTGGATTGTCCGAGGTTTTTGTATATGGTAAAGGCTTAAATGGTGCTATGCACAATGACAGGGTAATGGTGCGAACTTATCAAACTGGCGCTGATGGAGAACAGCGACCTGAAGGTAAGGTAATTCGTATCATAAACAGGGCTACTGGGGAACTAGTGGGTACTATTAAGCGTGGAAAACATTTTTTACAGGTAATTCCTGATGATTCAAGACAGATATATCAGGTGTACGTTAAAGCGAGCAAGAAAATTAAACTAAAAAATGGTGATAAAGTCCTGGTAAAAATTACTTCATTTCCTGATAAAGATAGGGCACCAGAAGGAAAAATTGTAGAGGTCCTGGGGAAGAAGGGTGAACCTGGACTGGATGTTAAGATTATTATAAAAAAGCATGGGTTAAGAACAGTTTTTCCTGAAGCGGTTATAGAAGAGGCCGTAACAAAAGCCAGGCCTGTAGATCAAGAAGAAATCTTAAGGCGTCGTGATTTAAGAAACGTAAAAATGGTAACCATTGATGGTGAGGATGCCAAAGATCTAGATGATGCTGTATCAATAAGTAGAACTGACCAGGGCTATCGACTGGGGGTACACATTGCTGATGTTTCTCACTATGTAAGAGAGGGCAGTAAACTGGATAAAGAAGCATTTGAGAGAGGGACCAGCGTTTACCTGATCGATAAAGTTCTTCCCATGCTGCCAAAAGAACTCTCAAACAACATCTGCAGTTTAAATGCCGGCGAGGACCGTCTAGCCATAAGCTGCATAATGTATATAGATAAAAAGGGTAATGTAATAGAATATGATATCTGCAAGTCAATTATTAATGTTAACGAGCGCATGACTTATACAGCTGTTAATAAGATAATTACTGAAGATGACCAGGAACAAAAACAAAAATACAAAGATTTGCTGGAAGACTTTTATCTGATGAAAGAGCTGGCCGATATTTTAAGGGAAGAACGGTTGAGTCGTGGAATGCTTGATTTTGATTTTCCAGAAACAAAGGTAATAGTTGATGAAAAAGGTTTTCCTGTGGAAATAAAGCGTTTCGAAAGCGGTGTTGGAGAAATGCTAATTGAAGATTTTATGATAAAGGCTAATGAAGTAGTGGCTGAGCACATGTTCTGGCAGGAAGCACCGGTATTATACCGGGTTCACGAAAAACCGGAAGAAGAATCACTTAATAACCTGAACAGGGTACTGGGTGTTTTTGGATATAAAATTAATTGGAATAAGGTTGAGCCCAGGGTATTCCAGAGAATACTTGCAGATATAAAGGGAAAACCTGAAGAACAAATGATATCATTAATAATGCTTCGTTCCATGAAACATGCACGTTATGTACCCCAGGCTTTAGGTCACTTTGGGTTGGCTTCCAAGTATTACTGCCATTTTACCAGCCCTATAAGAAGATATCCTGATCTTATAGTTCACCGCGTTTTAAGCAGTCTGCTTGAGGGCAGTTTAAACATCAATAAAACGAACTAACCTTGAAAATAAGATGGGGGTTTACGGCGAGCATTCTACTATTCAGGAGATGAAGGCAAAAGAAGCAGAAAGAGAACTGGTAGATATCAAAAAAGCCCAGTATATGCAGCAGTTTCTGGGTGAAGAATTCACAGGGCGCATATCTTCGGTTACCTCTTTTGGTTTCTTTGTAGAACTAGAAAATACTGTAGAAGGGCTGGTTCATATATCAAGTATTGCTGACGATTATTATGAATTTAATGAACGTAATTACACCCTTACGGGAAACCATACAGGAAGGAAATTTGCCATTGGGAATGAAGTCAGGGTGCAGTTGGTGAAAGTAGATGTAGAGGATATAAAAATAGATTTTGAACTTGTTGATTAGTTGACTGCTACAGGCAGTTTTCTTGATTATGTATCATATCCGGGGTATAATAATATTAATAATTAGTGTGTAAAAAAACCCTGGCCTTAGGAGCGGCAATATTCTGAGGAGAGGGTTTATTTTTCGAGGTGCAAGATGGGCAAAAAAACAGGTATTAAACCGGTGGTTGATAACCGCCGGGCAAGACATAATTATCATATAAAAGAAACCTATGAAGCAGGATTGGTACTGTTAGGTACTGAGGTAAAATCTCTGCGTATGGGTAAAGGAAACCTGCAGGATGCCTATGCTGTTGTCCAGGGGGGAGAAGTCTGGGTTAATAATTTTCATATCAGTCCTTATGAAAAAGGCAACCAGTTTAACCATGAACCGTTAAGACCTAAAAAACTTCTCTTAAACCGCAGGGAAATAAATCGCCTGACAGGTTTGCAGCAGGAAAAAGGATATACTTTGATTCCTTTAAAAATATTTTTTAAAAATGGCCTGGCAAAAATGGACCTGGCTGTTGCTGTAGGTAAAAAACTCTACGATAAGCGGGAAGATATTGCCAGTCGTGATGCCCAAAGGGATATACAGCGGGCTATGAAAGAAAAAAGTAAATTCTATTAATAACACGAGTTTCGAAATTAACAAAATAATGTTTTTTTATTCCATAAAAAGTATTATATAAGTAAGAGGTGAAGGGTTAGGAGTAAGGCGTGAGGCGAATAATTATTAAAAATTAGAAAAATCTTGCTTAGAAGAAATTCTCACCCCTCACGTAGTATTCTTGGGTAAAAATCATCTATATTTTAGTATTATTTCAAATTAGATATTGTCAACTACAAAACTTGAATTAATAATAA
>DAOUSQ010000105.1 GCA_030627145.1 Syntrophomonadaceae bacterium
AACACTATTCATAACGCTGAAAAAGGTTGTGAGAAATATTCATAGCATCCATAACTTTTCCAACTAAGAAACCTACTATTTCATCAATAGTCTGGGGCTGACTATAAAAACCCGGCATGGCAGGTATCACATGAACACCCATTTCAGATAAACAAAGCATATTTTTCAAATGAATTGTACTCAGTGGGGTTTCCCTTGGAACAACAATTAACTGTCTTTTTTCTTTTAACATTACATCCGCTGCCCGCTCAATTAAATTTTTTGAAGTTCCATGAGCAATATTAGAAATACTCGACATACTACACGGTATTACTACCATTCCATCTGTAAGGAATGAACCACTGGCAATACAGGCACCTATATCTGAATTGTTATAAAAAACCATGTTCCCTGGTAGATATTTGTAAAAAGTATCTTCCACAGAACTACTAAATTCCCAGTTAAGCTCTTGCTGGATAACTATGCAGGCTGGATCGCTGGCAATCAGATGAACCTCGACCCCGATTTTTAACAGTTCTTCTACGAGCCTAATACCATAAATAACACCACTCGCACCTGTTAATGCTATAATATATTTTCGCAAAAAGACCCTCCTAGTGTTTGTCTGCTTATATTATCTACCCGGATAGCACTTATCCTTTATTATTATTCCTTTTAACAAAATTTTTAAAGAAATATATCCAATAATGATGCTGTAAAAATTATCAACCCTACATAATGATTAATTTTAAATGAAGCAAAGTTCACCCTGCTTAAATTTCCCGGTCTAACTATAAGATGCTCATAAATTAAAATAAAACCCGTAATAATTACTCCTGAATAATACCACCATCCAAGATTAAGAATTAATCCGGTTATAAAGAGAAAAATAATTGTAAAAAGATGAAAACCTGCTGAAAAAATCAAAGCTCCCTTTTCTCCAAAACGTGCTGGAATGGAATATAGATTATTCTCACGATCAAATTCTATATCTTGGCAGGCATACATGGTATCAAATCCCGCAATCCAGCAAGCTACTGCCATTCCTATTATAAATGGTTCCGGATCAAATGTTCCAGTAATTGCAAACCATGCACCTACAGGGCCTATTCCTATAGCCAGACCCAAAATTAGATGACACCACCAGGTAAACCGTTTTGTATACGAATAAATCCATAGAATTATAACAGCCAGCGGCGCCAGCTTTAAACAGAGGTTATTAAGCTGTGCAGCAGAATAACAAAGTAAGGCAAAAAAAATAAATACCAGAATCCACACTTTATCTACCGGAAGTTTCCCGTCTGCAAGAACCCAGCCAGCAGTACGCGGGTTAGCTTTATCTATCTTACGATCAATTAACCGATTAAGACATAATGCAGCAGTTCTAGCACTTATCATTGCAATAGTAATCCATATCAACTGATGGATTGTAGGTACAACACCACTAACAGCCAGAAAAGCCCCTAGATAAGCAAATGGCAACCCGAAAAGTGTATTTTCAAAATCAACCATTTTAAGAAATAACTTCAACTTAGTCAATGCCATATTCACTCCACTTTTGATTAACCAGGTCAATTATTTCTTTATTCATAGCAATATCTTCAGGCCAGTCACGGGTATGCCCCTCACTTCTCCACTTCCTGGTTGCATCAATTCCCATTTTGGAACCAAATAACGGTAAAGGAGCAGAATGATCAAGAACATCAAGAGGCCCATCAACTATCATTGTATCCCTGCGCGGGTCAACATTATTAAACACTTTCCACATAACTTCAGATACATTCTGGACATTTACATTTTCATCAACAACTATAATAAACTTGGCAAACATCATCTGTCCCATGCCCCATAATGAACTCATTATTTTTCTGGCATGTCCTGGAAAAGCTTTTTTGATGGATACCAGTACGCAATTATGGAAAACACCTTCCATGGGTAGATGCATATCGACAACTTCCGGCAGTTGAAACTTTAAAAGCGGAAGAAATATTCTCTCCGTAGCAAAAGCCAAATAACAATCTTCCTGTGGAGGTTTTCCTACTATCGTAGTGGGATAAACAGGTTTTTCCCTGTGCGTAATACATTTTACATGAAAAACCGGGTATTCATCTGCCAGTGAGTAATAACCTGTATGATCTCCAAATGGTCCTTCAACCCTGCGTTCAACAGGGTCTACGTAACCTTCAATTATTATTTCTGCATCTGCGGGAACTTCTATATCTACGGTTTTACATTTAACAAGTTCTACAGGCTTCTTTCTTAAAAAACCCGCAAATATTAATTCATCAATGTCTCCTGGTAATGGTGCAGTCGCTGAATAGGTAATTGCCGGGTCCCCTCCCAACGCAACAGCAACCTCGGTCACCTTCGAAGATTGACAATTTTTCCGATAATTCTGTGCACCATCATGATGCATATGCCAGTGCATACCGGTTGTCTTGTCATTATATACCTGCAAACGATACATACCCACATTCCTTTTCCCGGTTTCGGGGTCTTTTGTAAATACCTGTGGTAAAGTAATGAATTTTCCCGCATCACCTGGCCAGCATTTAAGAACGGGCAACTTGTATAACGATGGTTCCATATCAATGATCTCCTGGCACTGCCCATTTTTTACTATTTTAGGGATAAAAGATGATAAATGGGCTAGTTTCGGAAGAAGTTTTACTTTATCCAGCATAGATTTAGGAACATTATCAGTTATTTCTATTAATTCCATTATTTCTAGTGCAATATCATCCAGTCGTTGAACCTGTAAACTCATGGCCATACGTTTTATACTACCAAACGCATTAATAAGAACTGGCATATCAGAGCCTTTTACATTTTCAAAAAGTAATGCAGGTCCATATGCCTTGCTGACTCTATCAGTTATTTCACTGATTTCCAGTTCGGGATCAACCTCGGTAGAAATCCTTTTGAGTTCTCCTTCTTTTTCCAGAATCTCTATAAATTCATGTAAATCTTTGTAGGCCATATTATTTAGCTCCCTTCGGTCGTAGATTTATGTTTTGAATCTATGCTAATTAGCTCTGGGACATCTATAATCATGAAAAAGTATTGGGGGTAAACCCAATACCATAATTAAACTTCGCAGTTGACAATACCTAATTTGAAGTAATACTAAAATATAAATGTTTTTTGCCAGGAATAATAAGTAAGGAGTGGGGAGTTAGGTGTAAGGATTTCTTGTAAGCAAAAATTTTCTAAATCTCATGATTATTTGCCTCACGCCTTATTCCTAACCCTTCACTTATTACTCAAATAATTATTTTTATATAACAAGAAAATGTTATTCCATTAACCGTAAAAACTGTATTAATTCTATACTACTGCAGCTTTATCTATATCGTAGATCATATCATGTATTTCCTTAATTATTTCTTCCAGGCTGCTATTTGCCGCATTTTTTTGCTGATTAAGTTCTCTAAAAAGATATTCGCTTTTATTTATGAATTCCATGATCTCGTTTTGAGACGCATCATTACTCGGCAGTTCAATAGACATACCCAGGTTATACCCCAGTTGTCTAAATAACTCTTTTTCCTCATCTTCAACATTTGATAACTCAGCTGCTGTTAAAAACGCTGTAGAATAAATAGATGCCTTTGTTTTTGCCAATACCTGTTTATATCCCGCACTCAATTTATGCTTCATTACCATACCTTCATTGATATCACATATCATTTCTGAAAAGATTTGCAGGAGTTTGTCCACTTTCGCTTCATGCAGCAGCTTGAGTATACGCCCAAAAATATAGTCTCCAATAAGAATATTAAACTGTAGTTCCCTGTTATGCTCCTGTCCTTCACTATCGTCTTTAACAAACGCATGAATACTGTTGGCAAAATAAATCATTTTAAAAAGGTTTGCCATCTGGATAGTTAACGACCGATCAAAACCCTGAAATTTATATATACTTAAAACAAGTACAGGAATACTATTCCAGGTTATATCATCTTCTAGCCTCTCTAAATAAACACTTATATCCTCCCACCAGGGAAATAAACTTTTTTTAAACGCTTTGTCCACATCAAGAATTTCATATTTTAAATCCCTGGAAAAAATAAATTTCATTGCTAATCATGTCCCCCTAAAAACAATAAACTAATAATTCTCTTCTATCATTCGACAGAAGAATAACTGTTCCTGCCTCACAAAATATTTTCATAAATAAAATATATAACTTGTAAAAATATACTGCTGAATATTTAGACAGGTAATATGTGTTTGTTTATTATTATATATGAAAACCATGAGTTTCTTAAAAACAAATTTAGGCAGTTTTGTCTATGTAATAGTCCTATCTTTTTAAGTTACCTGAAAAGATCTCTGGTTTGAGTATGGATTCTTAGATTTTGTTTCCATATATATAACAGTGATTCCACTGCAAAAAGGTTGTTATTCTCTTTCGTAGGGAAAACTTCAGTCTCCCTGGAACTTAGAAAGCCAATTCTTTTGTGTTTGACGCGGAAGCTAAAGCATCCGCTACAGATTAATATAGAAAAATT
>DAOUSQ010000009.1 GCA_030627145.1 Syntrophomonadaceae bacterium
AATACGATATATAAGCACATTAAGAAAAGACCCAAAAACCAGCCCGGTAATAAACAAGAGAATACCAATAAGCACTTAAACTCACTCTTTTCTTGATACTGATAGATAACCTGTATGTCTCGACCCATAACTCAATTCCATTATATTCTTTTTTTGTCCTTTCTTGTATAAATACTGATAATATGATTAACAATTTAATGATAGTATAACAAAATATGCATATATTGACATTACTACAGGAACAGTAGTATTAAGATATTGTTCAGGAGGTAAAATCCGATGGCTATTGACTTTACATACCTATTACAACAGGCAGTAACCCGAGAAGCTTCTGATTTACATCTCAGTCCCGGCTCAGTACCTATGTTGAGAATTAACAGTTCCTTAGAATACCTTGACTTTCCTATTATATCTCCTGAAGATACCCCTTCATTAACCAAACAGATTCTCAATCAGGAACAATATAATTTCTTTATAGGAGAGGGAGATATAGATATTTCCTATTGCTGCCCGGGAACAGGAAACTTCCGGATAAATATCTACCGGCACTCTGGAACTATCGGTATTGCCTGCAGAATAATCAATAACACAATACCTACCATTGAATCCCTGCACCTGCCAGCAGCAGTTGCCACACTGGCACGAAGCCTCGGTGGTCTTATTCTTGTTACCGGTCCAACCGGCAGTGGAAAATCCACTACTCTGGCAGCTATGATAGACTTAATTAATGAAGAAAAAGCCTGTCATATCATCACACTGGAAGACCCCATAGAATATATCCATAAAAACAAAAAAAGCCTTATAACCCAGAGGGAAATAGGCCGTGACAGCAAGAATTTTTCCAAAGCCCTGCATTCTGCCCTGCGCCAGGACCCGGATATAATTATGGTAGGCGAAATGCGAGACTTAGAAACAATGTCTATTACCATTACTGCAGCAGAAACAGGTCATCTTGTATTAACTACACTGCACACTTCGAATGCTCCCCAATCCATCGACCGGATAATCGATGTCTTCCCTCCCCACCAACAGCAGCAGATAAGGACACAGCTTTCCAGCAGCCTTACCGGGATAATATCTCAGCGCCTCCTTCCACGAAAAGATGGTAGAGGAAGAATTGTTGCAGTGGAAACCCTGGTCGCTACCCCTGCAGCACGCAACCTCATAAGGGAAGGAAAAACCCACCAGCTGCATTCAACTATGCAAACCGGCTCAAAGTACGGAATGCAGACTATGAATGCCTGTCTGAAAAATCTGTGGGAAAATGGATTAATTGATTCAGATACAGCTATGAGATATGGGATGGATGCTGATAGCTAACCTGTTATCCAGCAAAATCCTCTACTTTATTATCTCTGACTGATATGGCAATTCCAGCACCCATAATTCCTCGGAATACTAGAGCAACAGAAACAGTCTACCTTGTACTGACTACCTTATATATCCTAAATGCTCAAAAAAAGGCATAGACCGGAAACACCGTCCCGGTCCCAAATTAAATCCTAAAGTAATCCTGAATATAATAACTATTATTTTATTTACTAATTTTATCCGTTTGCTACAACGCCAGCAGTGACTTCATAAGCAGTATATCCTGTAGGTGCAGTAGGTACTGCATCTAAATAACCTTCAGATATTACATCGTCGAAAGAATTGACATCATCTGGTTCTACATCTTCCATAACACAATATAAATCAACTGCATTCTGTAGCATCCTTAAATTTGCATCATTTGCATCTCCTCTTGCATCACTTAGTACACCTGTAAACTTCGGCACAGCCAGACCTGCCAGTAAAGCCAGTATCGCCATAACAACTATCAATTCTACCAGGGTAAACCCTTTTTGATTGCTTTTTCTTTTCATCATTTTACGAATTTTCATTAACACTTTATTACCTCCCCCATTATTAATTTAAAAAACACCTGAGAACTCTTTTGTATTATATCAAAATTCCCCCCTCTTAAGTGTTTTATAATAAGAGTTTAGTATTAACTACACCAGCTTCTCCTATATAAAAATAAAATTCCTTTTGTTACATAATATAGCATATTACCATAAAAAAGCACAACTTTTTCTGGGCTGATAGTCCTAACCCCCAACCAGGTTCATTATTTCAAACATAGGCAGAAGTGTAGCAACTACTATCCCACCTATAAGGACTGCTACAACCATGATCATTAATGGCTCTACAATACTCATCATGGCATCTACCATATACATAACTTCACGGTCAAAATAGTCTGACATTCTAATAAGCATATCATCCAGTGCCCCAGTTTCCTCTCCAACCGCTATCATCTGGGTAACCATAGGCTCAAATACCCCTGTCTCTTCCAGTGGTACACTAATAGAATCTCCTTCCGTTATACTGGCACGGGACGTATGTATTGCCCTGCTAATAACTGCATTACCCACTATATCTTCAACTACTTCCAGGGCCTGCAGTACTGGTATACCTGACCTTACCAGGGTCCCCATCGTTCTGGCAAAACGGGCTACTATAATACGGGAAATAGTCTTGCCAATTACCGGTAAATGCAAATACAGGTTATCAACAAACATTCTTCCACTGGAAGTCTTAGTCCATCTTTTTATCAAAAAGATAATTAATGCAATTCCCGGAACAAGGTACATCCAGCCCTTTCTTAAAATCGTACTTACTGTAAGCAGTATTCGTGTAGGTAATGGAAGTTCCACTCCTGCTGATTGGAACATACCAATAAAAGTGGGCATAATAACTGTTATAATAAAGGTCACGACAACGACTGCAAATATACTAATAATAATCGGATAAATGGAGGCTCCTTTTACTTTGGAGTTTATTTCCTGTTCTCTTTCCAGGTGACCGCTGAGCCTGTCCAATACTGCTTCCAGTACTCCTCCGAGTTCACCGGCACGGACCATACTGGTATATATTTTGGGAAACACGCCAGGATGCTTAGATACTGCTTCCCACAAGGGCAGACCTTCTTCTACATCATCTCGTACTTCGTGGATGGCTTTTTTCAGTCTTTTATTAGCGGTCTGCTCCTCCAGTATTCTTAAACATCTTAAGATAGATAAACCTGCCCCCATCATAGTAGAAAGCTGCCGGGTGAAGACTACCAGGTCTCTTGTACTAACCTTTTTGAAAGCAAGGTCAAATTTAATCTCCCGGCTGGACTGTTCCACTTTTTCCAGTGAAAGTATAAAATAATCCTGGTTAAGCAGACTTTTAATTACCGATTCTTTGTCTACTGCTTCCAGTGTCCCTTTTATCATTTTTCCCTGTCGGTCCCTTACACGGTATTCAAATTTCAGGGTTTTTACCCCCTTTCTTCACAGTGTTTTTATACACCATCAGGTGTTATCATACGCTTTTGGGCCTCTTCAGCACTGATAATTCCCTGTTGGAGAAGAAGTTTTAATGATTTTTCCATGGTTATCATGCCAACTGAACTACCGGTCTGTATGGCAGAATATATCTGGTGAATCTTATTTTCTCTAATAAGGTTCCTGATTGCTGTGTTTGCTACCAGGACTTCAACCGCCGCTATTCTTCCTTTCTTATCTGCTCTGGGAAGCAACTGCTGGCTAATAATACCCTGGAGACAGTTGGAGAGCTGTATCCTTATTTGCTGCTGCTGGTGAGGGGGGAAAACATCTACTATACGTTCAACTGCCTGGTAGGCGCTTCCAGAATGGAGAGACCCCAGAACCAGGTGCCCGGTTTCAGCAGCAGTAACCGCAATTGACATAGTCTCCAGGTCTCTCATCTCACCAACCATAATTACATCGGGGTCCTGCCTCAATGCAGCCCTTAAACCATCAGCAAAGGAAAAGGTATCTGTCCCCACTTCCCTCTGGTTTATAATACATCTGCCATGACGGTGCAGGTATTCTATAGGGTCTTCCAGGGTAAGAATGTTAACGCTCTTGGTGTGATTTAATAGATTTAACATGGCAGCTAGGGTAGTTGATTTTCCACTACCAGTCACTCCAGTTACCAGAATTAAACCTTTTTCTTTCATCGCTAATTCTGCTACTACCGGAGGCAGGTTTAAATCTTTTAATTCAGGTACTTTTATAGGAATAATACGGATTGCCGCAGCCCATGAACCCCGCTGAATATATAGGTTCACCCTGAACCGGCCTACACCAGGAAGAGCATTGGAAAAATCTACCTGTCCACTCTCGTCTAAGACCTTTCTTGCCTTATCATTGGGTATGATTTCTTCTCCAATTCTTTTAGTATCATCTGCTGTTAATACTTCATCACCTTTATAAGAAACAAGGCGTCCATTTATCCGGTACATTGGAGGCTGGAAAACAGTAATATGTATATCGGATGCTCCCATCTCCACACCCCTGGTCAATATCTCCTGTGCTCTAATATTTGCCATAGGCTATCCCTCCAGAAATACTGCTTTCATTACTTCTTCAAGGGAAGTAAGTCCCTGTCTGGCTTTATTGACTCCGTCCTGTTTAATTGTGATCATTCCCTGTTCTACCGCTACTTTTTCAATAACATCTTCATCATTTACTCCCTGGCTGATTAGTGCCCTGAGTTCAGGTCCCATGACCAGTAATTCATGCAGTGCTATCCGCCCCCGGTAACCCAGCTGGCGGCACATGTTACAGCCTCCCGGGCGGTAGAACTTTTTCCCGGCCTCTTCCGGTATTCCTAGTGTTACTGCTGTATCTCTGTCAAGAATATATTGCTCCCGGCAGTTGGGGCATAATTTCCTTATTAGACGCTGTGATATTATCCCTGTTAGTGAAGAAACAAGCAAGAAATTCTCTATACCTATATCTTTTAACCGGGCAACAGTCCCTGCTGCACTATTGGTATGCAAGGTAGAAAGAACCAGGTGTCCAGTAAGTGCTGCTTGCACTGCCAGTTCAGCGGTTTCGCTGTCTCGTATTTCTCCTACCATTATAATGTCAGGGTCCTGCCTTAATATGGAGCGCAGACCACTGGTAAACGTGAGCCCTGCCTTGGGATTAATCTGGACCTGATTTATACCTGTAAGCGAATATTCTATAGGATCTTCAAGAGTAATAATGTTTTTATCTACAGAATTTATTTCACTCAGAACAGAATACAGTGTTGTAGTTTTACCAGAACCGGTAGGACCAGTAACCAACACCAGTCCATGAGACCGGTGAGATAAATTCAGGAGAAGCTCTTTGTTTTTCGAGCTTAAGCCAAGCTGTTCTATACGCATAAGGGCATTCAACCGGTCTAAAATACGCAGGGCTACCTTCTCCCCATAGATAATTGGCAGAGTAGACAGGCGAAAATCTACCTGCCGGTTTTCGATATTCATATTAAAACGGCCATCCTGAGGAATACGCCTTTCTGAAATATCAACTTCTGCCATAATTTTTAAACGTGATACTACTGCAGCAGCAACACCTTTGGGCAGAGTCAATACTTCATACAGTTCTCCATCAATACGGAACCGTACCCTGACATTATCTTCCTGGGGTTCCAGATGAATATCACTGCAGCGCCCCTGGACAGCCTGTAACAAAATAGCATTAACCATACGAATAATAGGTGCATCATCATCAACATGCAGTGCCTGCTGGTTCCTGCGGGAATATGCAGCAGCCTTTGATTCCCTGTCCAGGTCTCCCAATATTCGTTCCATATCAGGATCCAACCGGAAAGCCAGGTACTGGCGAATCGCTGTTTCTATGTCTTTTTCACTTACCAGAACTGGAATAACATCCATCCCGCTTGCCATTCTTACATCATCTATAGCCTGCTGGTCTAGAGGATCAGCCATTGCCAGGGTAAGAGTATTATTGCGACGTGCTACTGGCAGAATTTTATTCCTGCGGATTAACTGAGGAGGAAGCAGTTTTACTACTTCAGAATCAATATCCATCCTGCTTAATTGTACTTTAGGAATCCCCAGTATCAACTCCAGTGTCTCAACAAGCTGCTGCTCAGTTAAAACCCCTTTGTTTATTAATATTCGCCCCAGCTTTTCCCCGCTTTTGTTCTGCTCTTGAAGGGCTGAATTTAGCTGTTCTTCAGTTATCGCCCCACTTTCTAGAAGGATCTCACCAATCTTCTTCCGCCTGGATAAAGCCATAAATATCTCCCCTATTTTATTAGACGATTTCATTTCAATATACATAGAATATATTAAACTATCAGGATAATAATATAATCCCAGAAATTGTTCTTATTACTCTAAATTAATGCTCAACCCATTAGGATTATTATACTACTGGTATATCTCTAAAACTATACCACAATCTGCATTTTGGGGCATTTTCTCAGGAATCAAGAAATTAATTGTGATTTTGGTTATAAGGTATACTCCTGTGATTTATTAAGAATATTTAAGTACAGATATTGCTCATAAAAAAATTAAAGGGAAAACGGTAGTTTTCCTTCCACATCTATTCTCTATTCTCTATTCTCTACTAAATGTTTTGTGCTCTTTGAATAGCCGCAATTACCTGTTCCTTACTGGTATCCTCGACTATGGCATAATTACCAATGCCCTTCGGCAAAACAAGTCTTAGCTTCTTGTTTAAAACCTTTTTATCATTAAGCATCCCCTGGTAAACGTTATTGGGGTCAAATGCTGGAAATTGAATTGATAGACCCAATTTTTTGTACAAATCGATAATTCTTTGTAATTGTTCCATAGTTATAAGTCCTATATCCAAAGATAAAAAAGCTGCAGCCATGGTTCCCATTACTACCGCTTCACCATGCCGGTATTCGCTAAAGTTCCCCAGTTTCTCTATGGAATGGCCAAAGGTATGGCCCAGGTTCAATATTGATCTAATTCCCATTTCTTTTTCATCCTGTTCCACTATTCCACTCTTAATCTTACATGACTGGTAAATTAGTTTTTCAATACAAGCTTCATCTTTGTTTCTGATTTTGACTGCATTTTCTTCAATAAAGGAAAAAAAATCTTCATCATAAATAATCCCATATTTCACCACTTCACCCAAGCCGCTAAAATACTCCCGGTCTTCAAGAGTAGCCAGTGTCCTGCTGTCAATTATCACCATACAAGGCTGGTGAAAAGAACCAATAAGGTTCTTCCCCCCTGGATGATTTACAGCTACCTTTCCACCTACACTGCTATCAACCTGGGCCAGGAGTGTGGTTGGTATCTGGATAAAATCTATCCCTCTTTGATAAATGGAAGCTACAAAACCAGCCAGATCACCTACTACTCCCCCACCAAGTGCTACAAGCACACTGCTGCGTTCCAGCTGTACTTTTACTGCTCGATCGAGGATCTTAGCAGCTTCTTCCATATTTTTATATTCTTCCCCATCAGGCATAAGAGCAACTACAACTTCAAATCCTGATGACTGCAGGGCATCAATTACTACAGGACCATAAAATCTAAATACTGTAGGATTACTAACCAGCATTACCCTGGCAGCACCTGTTACACTTCGTATTAAATCACCCGTTTTTGCCAGAACATTAGAAGCAATTATTATTGGATATGACCGTTCCTCCAACCTTACCTGGAATTCATGCAAAGCCCTCGCCCCTTAAGTAGAATAGAGAATAGTTAATAGAGAACAAAGAATAGATATTGTTTAAAAAAGCTTCGCTTTTTTCTCTATCCAGTATTTTTATATTTCCTGTTAGTCCCTTGAGAAACAAATAAGTCCACCACAATGCCGGTGGGCATTATAGATTGCCTGCGTTTATTACATGTCTCTTTTAATACTATTTATAATTTCATGTACAACTTCATTCAAACCTTTATTACTGGTATTTACCCTGTAATCTGCACAGGAATAAAATTTTTCCCGTGCACACAACATTTCTTTTATATCCTCAACTGTTATATTCTTTTTCAATAATGGTCTGGTGCCCTTTTTACGGTTAACCCTCTTCAGTATTTCCTCGGAGTCCGAATCCAGGCATATTAATATTCCATTCTCCCGCAGGGCTTTTACATTTTCTTCATTCAGGACTGTGCCACCACCGGTTGCTATAACCAGGTTGGTGCGCTGACCCAGTTTTTTGGCCATTAATTTTTCTTCAGACCGGAATCTGACCTCCCCATAACGGCGGAACAGCTGACTTATGGATAAACCCGTTACTTTTTCTATTTCCCGGTCCATATCAACAAATTCCATGTTAAGCCTTTCAGCAAGCTTCAACCCTGCAGCACTTTTCCCGGTCCCCATAAACCCGATTAAAACTATGTTTTTTCCCATTTCCACACCTTTTTCATGTAATCTCTATAGCTGTCATAAGCTTCATTAATCTGAGCTAGGCTGTCATTACCAAACTTTTCTACAAACGCACCTGCAATACCATATGCCAACATTGCTTCTCCCACAACAGCAGCTGCCGGTACAGCACATATATCTGAACGCTCTACGTCGGCCTGTTCTTCACACCACAGAGAAGTATTCACACTTGTAAGAGGTTTATAAAGTGTCGGGATAGGTTTCATATAGGCTCTGGCCCATATAGTTTCACCATTACTGATCCCGCCCTCTATTCCTCCTGCTCGGTTGGTCTTCCGGTAAATTCCATGATTTTCATTAAAAAACAACTGGTCATGAACCCTGGAACCCGGGGTACTTGCATTTTCTATCCCCTCACCGATTTCAACCGCCTTGATAGCAGGTATACTCATCAACAATCCCGCAATCTTCCCATCCAGTTTCCTGTCCCAGCTGACATGACTGCCAAGTCCCGGGGGAACTCCTATAGCTCCAACTTCAAAACTCCCCCCTAGGGATTCCCCGGCGTTTCTGGCTCTGTCTATAAGCTGTACCATTTTCCCCTCACTGAATTTATCAAAACAGTGCAGAGGAGAAGCCTCAATAACATTATTAAGCTGCTTATAGTTGTCCCGGTCAAATTTTTCTGTCCTGGCTGTTACTTCACCAATTGACACTACCTGGCTGTATATATATATATCAAAAGTCTCCAACAATCTTTTAAAAAACGCTCCCGCCGCAACCCTGGCAGCTGTCTCTCTGGCACTTGCCCGCTCCAGTATATTACGCATATCAGGTTGATTATATTTAATACCCCCGGCAAGGTCAACGTGTCCGGGACGGGGCCTTCTGACTGTTCTTTCATTTATCCCACTGCACTTTCCCGTATTCATTATTTCCCGCCAGTTTTCATAATCCTTATTCCGGATAATAAAGCTTATGGGACTACCCAGGGTTTTCTGGTCTCTTACTCCAGAAAATATTTCTACGGTATCACTTTCTATAGACATCCTTTCCCCACGGCCGTAACCTTTTTGTCTTCTTCTAAGCTGTTGATTGATGTACTCCTCTCTTATTAATATTCCCGAC
This sequence comes from Syntrophomonadaceae bacterium, assembly GCA_030627145.1. The sequence goes on from DAOUSQ010000009.1 coordinate 9,309, forward strand.
GGCATACCTTCTATGATTCCTATCAGGCCTTTACCGTGCGATTCCCCGGATGTAAGAAATCTAAGCAACCGCAAATCCCTCCTATTTCTTTTTAATATATCCTCCTCTAAAATACTTTGGTTCCATCAAAACAACAAAGGCATGGGGATCTTTTTCATAAATTCTATCGGCTACAATCCCTGCCATGTTGCGTTTAACAACTATATTAAGAACCAGCTTGGGTCCTGTTTTTCCTACTGCTTCCCAGGATGTGACCGGAAATCCTTCATCTCTTAACTCATGAATAATATATAGATGCTCCCGGTCAATTATCGCCTGAATCCCACGGTATCCAAGGGCCAGCTTTTCTTCTATTGTACTACCTACCAGCACACCCAGGGCAAATCCTGTACAAAAAACAATCAATTTGATAGGATCATTAAGGGAACCGACTACTAGGCCCAGTGCCAGGGTATATACAAGTATTTCAAAAAAGCCGATAATAGCCGCCGGCACTTTGTTACCGCGGATAACCATAATAAAACGAATCGTACCCAGCGAAACATCAATTACACGAGCAAAAAATATAAATAATAATTCCAGTGTTAATACCATGTCCTGCTCCTTTATTACCAGGGTGGTTCTTCTGATACCCTCACCCTGCCTGCAACTGGATTTACAATAATATATCTTTTTACATTTGAGCTATTTTCAATGGTTACTGTCCCGCCGCCGCTGGGCGCACCAGAAGGGTTAAAAATACAGGCAGGTTTGTTAGCATATCTGGTAGTAAAAGTAGTACTCCCTGCATAGTTAACTCCGGAATTAAACCAGTAACTGGACTTACCTATAAACTTATATTTTGTACTCTGGGTATAAAATACCACAATTTTAGCCTGACCGCTGTATACTGCTTCCTGCCTGGCCAGTCTTAAAACAGATGCCATCTGCTGTGCATCAGCATTTAATTTAATATTCTCATAAACTCTGTTAAAAGTAGGTACTGCCATAGTCAACAGCACAGACATGAGAGCCAGTACAATTAATAATTCTACCAGGGTAAATCCCCTGCTATTTCTCTTCAAGTTTATGGCGCACCACTTCTTTCATATAGTCCACAGGAGGTTTTATTCCCAGGATTATTTCCAGAGTCAGAGCTCCCTGGTTTACAAACATTGACAATCCATTAACAGTTTGTACCCCTTTATCCTGTGCCATTAATAAGAATTTAGTTGTCAGGGGATTGTATATCACATCACATATAACTGTTTCTTTAGATACATCCAGCAGAGAAACAGGGGATTGATCATTATGAGGATACATGCCTACAGGAGAACAGTTTATAATGATATCTGCTTCCCTACTCAATTCCATGAATTTTTCTTCACTCATGAGTGCCGCATCAGTATTAATAGAATTAGCTGATGTAATAAATTCCGCCAGCCTTTCAGCTGCTTTATGATTTATATCTAGAAAGTCAATATGTTTAACGCCTGTCCGGGCTAATTCATAAGCAAGTGAACGTGCTGCTCCCCCCGCTCCAATAAATAAAGCCCTGCCCTTTAAGGGAACCCTTTTTTCTTTAATCGCAGCCAGAAATCCTTTCCCATCAGTATTATATCCTACCAAGCAGCCATTTTCATTGCTTATGAGATTAACTGCCCCACATGCCCTCGCCTCTTCAGACAGTTCATCCAGATATTTTAACACTGCTTCTTTAAAGGGAATTGTAACATTTACTCCTCTAATATTCAGGCTCCGCACTGCAGCAACAGCATCACCCAGGTTAATTGGATCAACCTTAAAGGGAAGGTAAATACAATTTAATCCCATTTTTTGCAGTGTCAAGTTATGCATAAGTGGGGAAAGACTATGTTTTACCGGGTTCCCAAATAAACCCAGGTAAGTTGTATCAGTGTCTATATACATAAAAAATTACCCCCATTTTGACCTGTGTCATTACCGGGAGATATCCACCTTTCTTTATAAAATAAATTGTCGCATATTAAGGCATAATATTCATTCAACCAGAATAGACCTTTATGATACTTATGATATGATCCCATCATCCTTTATTTTCTTTTTTAATCTGCGCAGCAAAAAGTATTCAAATGAGCGGGAAATTTTTGTCCCCCAAAATTCTTTTCTGTTTATTGGTACAACTAATATCGTAAATAATCCTGCTCTATTTCCTCCCAGTACATCTGTAAATATCTGGTCACCTATTACTGCAGTCTCCTCCGGGTCTACTCCCATGAGGGAAATAGCACGGTAAAATGCTCCCCGGCGTGGTTTTTGTGCCCGGGGAATGTACGGGATTCCAAGACTCTCAGATACGGATAGAATCCTTTTTTCACCGTTGTTTGAAAGGATACATGCTTTGAAATCTTCCTGTTTTATTTTTTCAAACCATTCAACGATTTCCTTTTTGACTGCATTACTGTTCCATTCGGTAACAGTGTTATCCAGGTCAAGGATAAAAGCCTTTATTTTTAGTTCCTTAAGCCTTTCAAGTGGAATGTCCAAAAGAGAATTTACATAGATCCTGGGATAGAGAATCTCCAGCATTTTTCAACCTCAAATCCATATTGTTTATCTTGAATTCTAAATTTTTAATTATGACTCTACTGCAAAAAGTAATGATTATGTATGCCACTGTATAAACAGACGCGGACTACGCTGAATATCGCGGATTCACGCGGCAGTTTTTAATAATTATTCACTGTTTTTATCTAAAATCAGGGTTTTAACAGTAGAATCAAAATTAAAAATTAAGAATTCATAATTACTGCTATACTTTAGCTTCCAATATTTTTTCACGCAGCAAAGCGGCTGAAATCTCTGGGGCTGCCGGGTTCGTTCGATACCCGGTTGAAATTTCCATTCCATTAGGAACAATTAATCGTGGATTAATCTCCATAAACCAATGATACCCCTCCTGATGGGGAATGTTAACTGGTGCTGTATTTACCACGATATTATAGGCGGGGTCGTTCAAACAGTCAATCATCACACTGAAAAATTTCTTTATGGTACGGGCCAGGTCTTTAATTTCTATATCGCTGATATCTGCAAAATGCTCGGTGTGATTTTTTGGTATTATCCACGTTTCATAAGAAAACCTTGAAGCATAAGGACAAATTAGTAAAAAATAATCACTCTCATATACAACACGTATGCCTTTTTCTTTTTCTTCCTGCACCATAGTGCATATCAGGCAGCGTTTATTTTCACGATAATATTTCTTTATTCCCCTGTTCTCCCCTGGTACCATGGGAAGGGCTACTATTTGGCTGTGACTGTGCTCCTGTGAGGCTCCCGCAAACAGGCCTCTATTTTTATATATCTGTATATATTTGACCCGGGGATCACTGGCCAGCACCTGGTACCTCTGCTTAAACATACGATAAACCAGTTCAATTCTTTCGACCGTAAACCCGGAAAAATCAATTCCATGCTCAGGAGTCCCTATCACTACCTCTTGTTTTCCTATGGCATTGAATTTATTATAAAGTCCATTTTTCTCTGGTAGTACTTCACCCTGGAAATTAAAAGCAGAATATTTACTGGGGACAGTTCTAATTACCCATCCTGGAGTATCTGGTTTAGACCCATCTTTTCTGACCGCAGCAATCTCAGGTGGGGTATATCTTTCATTACCCCCGCAAAAAGGACAAACTCTATTACTATCGAGAACATATATCCCATTCTTATTAATAGGAAAATATTTCGGTCTGAGCACCTGTTCTGTAACAATAATTACCCATTGATCCCTGACCAAATCCTTACGCAGTTCCGGCATTCCTTAATACCTCCTTAACCAAAACCAAACACCCCAGTTTATATTCATTACTGTTACAAAAGGTGAACTATCAATCAGAGCACCTGAATAATTCTTAAACAGCATGTTACTTCTACTTTATTAATACATATTTTCAATTATAACTTAAGCTAAACCCAATATTCTACTAAAAGGATTTATGTATTTTTTAAAACTTGTTCTTCTTTAAAGTATATATATTTTTCCTATATATATGGAGTGAATTCTGTTATATATTATTAATACAACTTTCTCACTTGACAGAATAATATTTTTTTATTCCATAAAAAGTATTATTTGAGTGATAGGTGAAAAGTTAGGAGTAAGGCGTGGGGCGAGTAATCATTGAATTTAGAAAAATTTTGCTTATAAGAAATCCTAACACCTTACTCCTTGCTTATTGTTCTTGGGCAAAAACATCCATATTTTAGTATTACTTCAAATTAGGTATTGTCAACTGTGAAAGTTGAGTTATTAATAAATGAATTCAGTACAAAACCCTGAGAATTTTTTTTAAAAGAAAGGACGTTACAAATATTGATAAAACTATTATCTTATCTTTTATTAGCTGTAAGCTTTTGTTTTTCCACATTTATAACCGGTTGTAATTCTCCGCTAAATCAACCCGTTTTACCGGGTGATTATTTTCCATTAACCACTGGTAGTTCATGGGTTTACCAGGGAGAAGGAAATGAATATGCTGCATTTAAGAGAGAAGTGCTTTTTAATCAGGACAACCTTTCTCAACTTACTGAAAATAATGGTGGGACTATTATAACTGCTATATTCGAAACTACTGATAACAGCATAACCAGAATATACTTTGAACCAGAAAGCTACAACCCGGCTAATCTACTTGAAAATAGGTTTATTATAAACGATAACACAATTATATTAAAAAGCCCAATAAAAGTAGGTACTGCATGGGGAGAAGCTAACGAAAAAAAAGAAATTATTGATATTACTGCAAAGGTTGATACTCCCGCACAATTATTTGAGGACTGTATTAAAATAAAAATCACTTACCCTGATTCTATTATTTATGAATACTACCATAGAGGTATAGGATTAGTAAAAAGAGAGTTCCAATCAGGTAATCTTCGAATAACTTCTACCCTGGAGAAATATGAAATTAAGTAATCAAAAACCCGGTAAATAAATGAAGAGAGGAATAAAAATAATTATGCAATGGACTGATAAAGCATTAAAGGAATTAGAAAAGGTCCCTGGTTTTGTACGTAACATGGCCCGGAAGGCTGTTGAAAATGAGGTAAAAAAAGATGGTAGAAAAGAAGTAACTCTGGATGATGTTAAGAAAGGCCGGGATAAACACATCAAATTTGCTGAAAAAAAAGATAGCGACGAAAAGAAGAGACGAATAGCTATTGTACGCTGTGAAATTGTTTCCGAGGTGTGCCCGGGTATTGCCTGTTTTAAAGCATTTAATGCCCGTCATGCATTTTTTAAAGATTATGGAGACAATGTGGAAATAATAGGCTTTTTTACCTGTGGAGGTTGTCCGGGGCGCCGGGTTTCGAGACTGGTGGAAACACTGCTTAAATATGATTTAGACGTAGTACACCTATCCTCCTGTATGATGCTTGAAGGTGACTATCCAAAGTGTCCTTTTGTAAAACAGATAAAACGGTCTATTGAAAGTAAAGGATTGAAAGTAATAGAAGGTACACATCATTAGAAACGGCAGTTAGTCTTTTTTTCTCTATACAATAACTCTTTCTAAAATAGAGCTTACTATTAATAAGTCTAGCGGAATTATTGTATCCGCTATTTTTTTGATTTAAAATACCCGCAATAATTGAAATTTATATTATTACAGCCTGGTTCAAGACAATAAATATTAAAACTTGATTCCACTGCGAAAACCTAAAACTTTTATAATTTTTCTATATTATTTGTAGCGGATGCTTTAGCTTCCGCGTCAAATGCCGAAGAATTA
>DAOUSQ010000023.1 GCA_030627145.1 Syntrophomonadaceae bacterium
TACCAGGCTGTCCTGGAGTGGTTAGTAACACCTTCCAAACTGTTTTTTGACACACTTTTTTATTTCTTAGCTGGAGCAATTGAAAAAAAGGCATACTCGCTATTTAGTATGGACAAACAATTATTCCTTATGAAATGGGAAACTCAATCAAGCTCCATGAGAAATAAAATCCAAATTGAGTTTGCCCGCAATCAAATAACACATTGTAATCAAGTTCTTGGTAGTACGGTATCCTCTAGCTTTAGCTTTAGCAGCTTGTATTAGACTATTAATCCCTTCAAGCATGCCGTTGGATCTTCGGTTTTTGGACCAGTTAAGAATTCCGGCCCAGTGCTCTTTTATCGTTTTTGCAGCTTTCTTTATTGGTTCCAGGCGACTGTGGGTAGCCCAGAAGTACCACTTTTGTAGATATACTGCTCCTGATTGCAGATCAGGTTGTTGAAACAAACCCTGAAAGCTAAGTTTTATCCCATAGGCTCGTTCTGTTATGCTGTTTAATCCACGTAGCAATTGCATTTTTTTCTCTTGCTTCTGAGTCAAGTTCTGCGGGTTTTTCAGCCAAAGGTATCGGGTGCCTTTTAACCATGGATTTGCTTTTCTTTCTTGACGGCGTACTTCATCTAATGCTTCATTGATAATCTTAACGATATGAAACTTATCAAATGTCAGTGCAGCATGAGAAAACGATCCCTTAACCCCACTGATAAAAGAAGGAGACATATCACAACAAATATTTTTAATGTTTTCGGGTTTACCTTGATGTTCTATTAGATCTTGACGAAACTTTACTACTGTTTCTTTTCCTTTACCTTCGGTCACATAAAGGATCTTAGCTGTTTCCAGGTCAGCGAATATGGATATATAGTTGTGCCCTCGTTTAGAAGCTGTTTCATCTATTCCCACATTCGCAACTTCTGAATAATCAGCTTCTGATCTAGCTTTTTGGACATAAGCATCTAGCATGTGCCACAACCGGGTATCATGTTCACCAACTAGTCTAGCAATAGCACGGACAGGCATTTGCTGTGCTAGAGTAAGAATGTATGCTTCAAAAAGCAAAGTAAAACCACTACGAGGACGTGCCCATGGAACCTGAACCGTGCATACTCCGCAATCGGGACATTTAACTCGGGGTTCTCGAGCATGAAGATAAGCCTTGTGTTGAAAGAAATTGAGATGTCTCCAGACTCTTTCTTCACTATCGTAAACGCCAACTTCTTTACCACAGTGGGGACAGGCAAATTTACTGCCTGCTTTGAAGTCAAGATGTATATCCAATTGCTTCTCTGACACTGAAAAGACTACTTCTTTAACCTGCCAGGGAGTTTGCAATCCTAATGCTAATGTAAATAACTGCTGTTGATCGTTAAACATTTTCTCATCTCCTGTAAAAAATCGAATTGTTTATACTTTCTACAAGATGAGGTCTAGTCCTGCTAGCTGTTTTTTATCTTGAGATTGACTTACCCATACTAAATAGCGAGGAACCTGATTTACACCATATCAGGGCTGAAACATCTGGCGGGCACGGAAAAGTTGTTTTAAGATGGACAATCATTTTTCTATCATCTCAAGCATGGCTTCAATACGAATTTTCAAGCTTTCTAGATCAGATGATGAGTAATCAGTCTCCAGGTGTAAATAGGGGAGCTCATTTTTTCGTACTAATTGGGCCACGTGATACGCTTCAATATTATAGGTATGACATGCCTGCCAGGTTAAATCAATTACTGCATCTACTTGGAAATCATCTATCATACGCTGTAATAATTCCGTCCTGTAAGGATTTGGGCTCATACAGGAACAGGGGATTTTAATATATTTATTAGCCAGAGCTACTATTGGGTCATCATATTTAGTATCTGTTTGTAGTTCCAGAGTTTTATAGCCACTACAGAGTTCCATAGCCACCACATAAGCCCCTAGTTCTTCCGTCAGGAGGATGACTTTTTCAGTTCCAATACCTACCGGGCAACCGGTAAGGAGTATGCGAGGCTTGCTTTTTGCTGACTGCGGGGTAGTAGAAAGGATATTTTCTCTCAATTCTTCCAGCATTTTTATAACTTCCTCTTCATCGGTACAGAAACTCCTGGACCAGGCTATGGTTAAAAGGTCCTGCCCGCTTAAGGGGGGTGGGTCCATCTTATTAAGGTCACATATAGCCTTCAATGCAGCTGTTTCGCGGTTTACAAGTTTAATAGCTTTCCAGATATCACCATCCCTAATTGAAACATTTAGTTCATCCTCGATACGTTTACGTAATCGCCTGAGTTCTTCTACCCACATATCAAGTGTATGCTCGTAATTTGTATAAGGCAACTGCATAACATAAACGGGTTTTAATTTCTGCATTATTTCAAACATTTTCTTTTTTCCATCACAGGTAGTTTCACCAATAATAAAATCAGAAAAATAGAAAAAAGGACAGGTACCTGTAGCTCCAAAGCCGTAGGATGACTTTACCAGTGGGCATAAATTGCGTGGCAAAACCTCCTCTGCTGCGGGTATGGGTTTCTCGCTGGTGCCGCAGAGCCCAACTGGTATAGCTCCTGCTGCAATAACCAGTTCACTGGGAGTATAGGTGCAGTAGCGGCCAACTACTTTCCCCCTTTTTCTTTGAAATCTTTAATTCGCATAATACTAATTTCTCGTATCTTAGAAAAATCATCTATATTAGTCCTGAACATAAGTAGTACTCCTTTCTGCCTGTATAAAATGAGCCATTTTAAAAAATGGGCAGGTACCATCCAGGCGTGCTCCGACTGATGCCTTGATCAAAGGGCAGGTGTTGGCAGGTAAAACCTTTTCCCCGCCGGGTACCCAGAACTGGGCCCCCCCGCATAAGCCGGTGGCAATGCCTCCGGCAGCAAAAATGACTTCATCAGGAACATAAACACAAAAGGTACCGCATATCTTGCCGCCCTTCTTCTGGTGTTGAATCAATTCTGCCGGGCGTACTCCATGAATTTCTGCCACAACAAAATTAAAGTAATCCATCTCTTCGGGGCGATTTTCCTGGGAAAGGTAAATGTCGCCAAAGACTTCAGGAAGCCCCTCATATAATACATCGTGCTTTTCCAGGTCCATCCCCAGTTCACTTCACATTTGACGGTAATAAGCCATAAATTATCATCTCCTTCTTATCATTTTTTTATTATTATTGATTAGGACAATTATCGTAATGACCTTGATCCCAATTAACTTGCAAAATATTTAGTCTTCGCAGGCTAATAAAGCCGCCCCCAGGGCTCCGGTGTACTGGCAGATTTCCGGGACTATAACTGCATGTCCTAGTTCTTCCATTAAAGCTCTCTGGACTCCTGGATTCATAGCCACTCCTCCGGTAAAAGCAATTTTTTCATTTACGCCCAGGCGTCTGACCATAGCTGCCACCCGTTTGCCCACTGACTGGTGTAAACCTGCTGTTATACCCTCTTTAGGGGTTCCATGAGCCATGAGGCCAATTATTTCAGATTCAGCAAAAACGGTACACATACTGTTTATGTTAACGATCTGTTTAGGGTCTTCAGCGTTACCCAGTTCACTTACATCCATACCCAGAGCGGTGGCCATTACCTGTAAAAAACGACCTGTCCCTGCCGCACACTTATCGTTCATAGCAAAATCAACTACCCGGCCCTGTTCATTAATACTGATAACCTTACTGTCCTGACCTCCTATATCAATAATAGTCCTTACATCAGGATAGATGGCAGATATACCCCGTGCATGGCATTTAATCTCAGTAATCGTTTTATCGGCGCCTGTAAACGCTACCCTGCCGTAACCAGTAGCATATAACCGCTTTACCTGTGAACGATCCAGCCCGGAGGTATCCAGCAGCTGTACTATTAGCTGTTGTGCAGCGTCTCGTGGACTCCAACCTGTAGGTAGCAGGGATCTGTACTGTTTTTCACCATTAAGCAGTACTCCTTTTGAAGCAGTAGAACCAATGTCCAATCCTATACCAACCATATTTCTATCAACTCCAGCAGTGTTTAAATCTTTAACTATAGTGTTAAAAGAGAAACAAATATAACAAAAAGTCATAATAAACATAATATTATATTAACAATATAATACAACATAACATATAAAAATGAAAGAAAAAATACGTACAATACGCATAGTTCGCAAAGACAATATAAACCCGGCTCAGGAAGGCTTAAGGATCAAGCCAACTTGCGGCCGGTCTTAATGCAGTAGTCCAAGGTAAAATGAATCGGGAAAAGCTCGAAAAAATCTGGGGCAGTTCCATTCGAATTATAACTAAAAGTTATTTGAAGTATATAAAGAATGCTGCTGTAAAATATATATACTGGGGAAGCAAGGGGACGTCAGACCGTGTGAGAAATGAGCTCAATTGGATTATCGATCTTCTGATATGGCGACTCCTGTTGCTTTTATTCTCGTGAATATATTTTTACTGCTAGGACTGCTTATGCAAGCTGCAGTCTTCTTACTATTTCCTTAACTCCCGGAATATTTATCACCCGTTTTATGTTGTATGCCAGGAACGCGAGACAGGTTTCCGTTCGCACCGAATCTAAGCCTCGGGTTAAAAAATGACCATAACCCCAACTGCGTTTAATAGTCGTCCCGAAGGGATGCTCGACAATCATCTGTCGCTTGATGTAAAGCTTCTTGTTTTCCTGCGTCCTCTGGTTAACTTCATCAAGTAGCGCCTGGTCTATGTTTCTGTATATAGTTCTTCCTCGCTTGGACTTTGTACAGTGATCTTTCATTTCGCAGTTCTCGCAGGCCTTGTAGTTTCGGTAATTGCGACTGGTGATTTGACCTTTGTTTTTATGGTAGCTGCCAGGAAGCAGAATTTGACCGGTCGGACAAATGTAGTGATCATACTTTGAATTATACAAGAATTTGTCGTGATTGAATCCCTCATCCGCAGTATAGTATCAACAGCTCTCTCAGGAGGTCAGAAACAAAGAGTCGCTCTGGGAAGAGCAATCGTAAGAGAACCGAAGGTATTCCTGACTTTTCACACAGTCTGACGTCCCCCTGCTTTCTAATTACCATAAATAACCTTTCCTACTCTGTCAATATGTTCCTTAAGCTCTTGATGATTTAGATGTGTATAATCAACTACATCAAAAAAGTACGGTAATGGACCTTGTTCTTCTAACATTGAATGAAGAGCTGATAAAGTATCAAAGGTTATATTTTTACCATAAATAGCTATATCTACATCTGACCCTGGCTTGTAATTTCCCTTAGCTCTTGCCCCAAATATTACAGCCTTTTCTATCTCGGGAAAAGTGCTAATAACGTTAACGATATAATCTAGATCAGATTCTCTTAATCCAAAACTCATTATCATTCCTCCAATTTAGAACAAAGCTTCTTGAACATTTTATAATATTGTTTTCTTATCAATGATTCTGCTTCCATTGCTTTTTCTTCATCATAAATATGAGCCATTAGATTCCTCTTTTCTAATGCATCAATCCATACATGACCATCACTAATTACGGGCCAAAGAGTTTCGAGTATTGCCATTATAGTGAATTGCTCCTGCAACTCCACCACCCGGTCGCAGCTCAGCATTGGCTGCATTTACAATAGCGGTAATATCTGGCTGTGATGCTATATCCCCCTGGATTACTTCAATTTCAATTCCCGATACTTCTATTTTCATAATAGATCCCTCCTTCAATACAATAATCTCTCCTAATTTCACTAACCATAGTTATTTTGGTCTCACCTGGGTATTTTTCACTACTCGGTGTATTTCTCAAATGGGTATTTAGAATATCCAACTATTTAGGAGAACTGCCTAATATACCCTTCAATGTATTTTTTGACTGCGGCGGCAGGAGAATAAATACCGAAATGTCCTTCACACAGGATATCTGCTCTCAACTCGAGCAGCTTTTGCATAGACTGGTGCCATTCCTTTAAATCCGAACCCCACTGTTTGCTAAATGGACCGTGAATATCCTGCCCGAATAAAACCCGTTTCCCGTTTATATCAGTATTAACAGATATACTTCCCGGAGTATGTCCAGGAGTATGAATGCAATGCAGTTTAATTTTTCCCAGTTGCAGACTTTCATCTGAATGCAGGACCCTGTCTACTTTGACTCCCTTGTAATCAATACCATACAATGGGGCGGCAGTAAGTGTCGGTAAACCCTCTTCAATAGCAGGCAGATCAAGTTCATGGGCAACGATATCTGCAATAGTTCTTTCACTTATGTATTTAACCCCACCAATATGGTCGATATGACCATGAGTAAGAATAATATAGCGAATTGTATCGAGATTAACTCCGGCAGCAGTTATGTTGTTGAGAACGAGTTCTGCACCTGGCCCGGCACCTGTATCAATTAAAGCCGCTTCATCATTGTCTTGAAGAAGATAAACACAACAGTCCTCAGGATATGACAGGTGGTCACCGCCCACCTGGTAAACACCCGGACAAATCTCCATCATACGTTTCACTAAAATAAACCTCCTTTTTCTCCATCCAGGTCTGTTTCTACTCCAGTCTTTACATCAAGGTAGAATCTCTCCCCTTCACAGAATAACACATTTTCACTCTGTAGGAGTTGACCTTAAAGTGCCCTGTACCCAGTTCACGAAGTATAATAGAAAGAAGCTTGTAATATGGCCCCTGGTTTACCAATGGATCTAAGGTTGGTGTATATTAATCATTGGAAGGTAATATATCCATAACTTCAATTTCCATGTCTAGCAAGTCAATCATCATTAGTTTTTTTCGTAAAAGATTGCCTTTTTTCAGCAGAATTTTTACTACCTCGGCAACCTGTAGGCTGGCTACGATAGCCGGGGTAAAAGATAGCATTCCAGGATTTGGCTGACTTTTATACTTATTTTGGGCTCGACTATATAACAAGTCCAGCATATGCTCATCAGGAAACTGAGTGCATACCTGGCCATACCAACCACCAATAGCCCCATGTACCAGGGGTATGTTAAGTTTTCGGCAAAGATTAGCCAACATGATTCGTGTAGGTATATTGTCTAGAGCATCTATGACCACCTGACGGTCTGACAATAATTCTTCGGAAGCTTCATTAAATTTAGAATTTATACCATCAAAATCAATAGCCGGATTGATGGCATTAACCCGTCTGGCAGCTGCTTCTACTTTACTGTGACCTATAAGTGCCGTTTTTGAAAGGAGCTGACGATTAAGGTTATGTTCTTCAAAGTTGTCATAATCCCAAGCTCTAATTGAACCTACACCCAGACGAGCCAGTTCTTCAATTATATATCCTCCCAAGCCTCCACAGCCTACGACAGCTACCTTTGATTTAAACAATTTATATTGTTCATCGACACTTATAGCATTTAAGTTACGCTGATAACGAGTAGGAAGTATTTGTAGAGAAAGAGCTTTTTCTTCAATTTGACGTATGGACAAACCTGTTTTGGTAGCCAGTTCTTTTTGATCGGACCAGGATAACAGGCCAAGCTTAACCTTTTCTTTAATCAACATGGTTAGTTCATTTTTCAAATTAACCACCCGCGACAGGAGGAAATACTGAGAGAGTATCCCCATTATTTAAAACAGTATATAATTCTGAATGTTTACCATTTATAAAAATTATTCCCGTATCCAGTTCTTTAGGAGAAATTGAAAGCTCATCCATTACATTACCTACTGTGGTTCCTTCCGGAAACTCCATTTCCTTAACTTTAAAACGGTCATTCCGCAGATGAGCAAAAAGCTTAACCGTAATTCTCATTTAATCTAATCTCCTTTGAATCTCCTTTGGACTCAGGCAGTTTAATTACCAGAGTTTAATAATATTTTATACTGCCGGATTATTTAATACAATATTTAACATGGTGTAATATTTTTCCATATTTCTATTATATTATGGGTGATTTCAAAAATATTGTTATATATAAAAAACAATTATACGCATAAAGCATAACTATTATTTATTTTAAATATAACAAATGATATGATAATATATCTATAAAAAGGGGATTGAAAATGATTAATAAAAAAATGACGCTACTTGATATAGTAGATAAGTATCCTTTTACACAGGATGTATTTCACAGTTATGATGACCGTGCTGGTGTATGTATACTTTGTGAGAACCTTTTTTCTACCATTGAAGAACTTGCTTTATACTATGAACTCGATATGGAAGAAATTATATCTAGATTAGAAAAGGAAATAGCTAAAGACCACTGATGAATAATTAATAATCACAACTTAAAGGAAGGGTGAATAATATGAGGAATATAGTAGATGCTAGAGGCCTGAGTTGTCCTCAACCGGTTATTCTAACCAAAAGAGCTATGTCTGAAAGTAGGGGAGAAAATCTTACAACTATTGTAAATCAGACTGCCGCACTAGAAAATGTAACGAAACTAGCAAAAAGTCAGGGTTATGATTTTCAGGTTGAGGAAAAAGGTGATGATTTCTATATTCATATGTTTAGATCGGAGCAGGTAAACATTAATAAGCAAGCGAGATCGGATGATATTGCGATTCTAGTAAAAAGCAAGCTCTTTGGAGAGGGAGACGAGGAACTGGGGAATATTCTTATGAAAAGTTTCTTGTATGCCCTTAATGAATTGGATGGGCAGATAAAACATATTATATTTATGAACAGTGGAGTTGCTTTAACTACAGAGGGATCTCCTGTACTTGAGCATCTAGAGGCATTGGAAGAAAAGGGTGTTGAAATTTTATCCTGTGGAACTTGTCTTGATTTCTATGATTTAAAGGAAAGACTTAAAGTTGGTAGGGTAACAAACATGTATACAGCAGTAGAAATACTTGCCAATGCTTCTAAAAGTATCACTTTTTAGAGAGGAAGAGCAGTTTAATGAAAACAATTTATTTGGATAATGCTGCCACTACATTCCCGAAGCCGGAGTGTGTATATGTGGCTGTAGACCATTATAATCGTTATCTAGGTGCTAATCCAGGACGTGGTAGCAATCAGAAGACATTAAAGGCGGGTTCAATTCTTCTTGATACCAGGGAGGCGTTATCCAGGCTTTTTAATATAAGTGACAGCTCAAGAATTGCATTTACTTTGAATATTACTGAATCTTTAAATACCGGACTTAAGGGTATATTAAAGCCAGGTGATCATGTTATTACTACCAGTATGGAACATAATGCAGTAGCCAGGCCCCTTTTTGTTCTTGAAAAACAGGGAGTTGAATGGACGAAAGTGCAATGTTCTTCAGATGGCAGTCTTGATCCTGAAAACATAAGAAAAGCTATTAAAGCTAATACTCGTTTAATCTGTATTTTGCATGCCTCTAACTTGACCGGTACTATTATGCCTATTTCTGAAGTGGGAAGAATTGCCCGGGATAATGGTATAATATTTATGGTAGACAGTGCTCAAACTGCTGGATTATTGAAACTAGATGTAGAGGCGGATAATATTGATATATTAACGTTTACGGGACATAAGGGCCTTTTAGGACTTCAGGGTACGGGTGGAATATATATAAAGCAGGGCATTGATGTTAAGCCTTTAAAACAGGGAGGTACTGGTTCTTTATCTGAATATCTTGAGCAACCTGATATTATGCCTGACATACTTGAAAGCGGTACACTTAATACTCCGGGATTAGCTGGGCTTATGGCCGGTATTAATTATATTATGGATATGGGCATAAGAAAAATTCGTGAGCATGAGCAAAAGCTTACTACTATGCTTATTGAAGGATTAAAGGAAATCACCGGGGTTAAGGTTTATGGGCCCTGTGATGCTAAAAAGCAGACGGCAGTTATAGCGTTTAATATAGATGGGATGGATTGTGGAGATATAAGTATGAACTTGGACTATGAGTACGGAATAACAACACGATCTGGATTGCACTGCACCCCACTAGCTCATACAACCATTGGAACATTAGAAAAAGGAGCCTGTAGGTTAAGCCCTGGTATTTTTAATACAGAAGATGATATAAACAGGGTTATTAGAGCTGTATATGCTATTTCTAAATAGAAGTAATAATGTTTGATATAATAATGTTTGATAGGTGTATTGCTGGTGTGACTGGTTTAAGAAAATGTAGGCATAGCTTGCGTTCATCTGCGGTTCATTATTGGATTTAGACGAAATAACTGTTACATCATAAAATCCGAGGGATTATAAACTAACCTTTTCACCGGACTTGCAAAAAAGCAAAGTAAAAAATAGAGTAGGGGGTTAAATAAATTGAATAATAACCTTCTTAAAAGTGATAATTATTACGTGTTTACTTTTTCCTCTACATCCCACGCCTTAAAGGCGGAAAGAGTGTTAAAAGCTTTAAAAGCAGAATTTTTAGTAATACCAACATTACGTGAAATATCTACCAGTTGTGGACTTTCGGTAAAAATAAGCCCGGAAAAAGCCAGTCAATATTATGATGACCTGATTAAAAACAAGGTGGATATTGATGGCATCTACCAGGTGGAAAAACAGGGAAGAGAAAAACAGATAAGCAAGATTGAAATGCAGTAACAGGTAAGACTTAAAGAAATCCGTTTCAGCTACCCTGAGACGGATTTCTTTCGGGGAAGTTTGCGGGGAAGCTTGGGGACGTTCTTTTTGCTTCCTATCTAGGAGCCTGCCCCAAAACTATAAACTACCTATAAATATCAGAATAAAATAACGGAGATAGA
>DAOUSQ010000056.1 GCA_030627145.1 Syntrophomonadaceae bacterium
ACCGCATCGTTGTGAAATCTATTTCCATAGTATCCTGCACTAGTATAATCTTTCGATTCTAAGATTTTATGGTGAGTGCTGGATCACACGCGGAATTTTCGGATTAACGCTGATTTGTTTCCGGGTTGGCCCTGCGGTCCTTTGGAGCTCGCTTTACTCGCTCTTTTAGAGAATAGTGAATAGAGAATAGTTTCTGTAGGAAAGCTATCGCTTTCCTTTTTCTCTTTTTCAACCACAGATGAACACAGATTTTTTTAATTGGTTAGCTTCGATCACCTGAGCCCTTCAGGCTTTTTTTAGACATAGGTTAACACTTATTTTAGCTTTTATCACATGCACTGTATTAGTTAATATCCATATTACCAATCCAATAAATATCCGTGTAAATCCACGCCCGAAGGGTCTGCGTGCGACGGAGTCGCACGCGTCTATTCAAATTATGTTATTATGCAATTTATATCAAGTACGAAACTTTCATTTATATATATTTTAATTATCGAACAATCCTTTCATTTCCGGAGCTTTTTTTACCGGATAACCCATATGCCTGTAGGCATACTCAGTAGCAATTCTACCCCGAGGGGTCTTTTGAATCAAACCCAATTTAAGAAGATAAGGTTCATAAACATCGCTTACTGTATCAGTCTCTTCTGATACAGCTGCCGCCAGTGTTTCCAGACCTACCGGCCCACCAGAGAATTTCTTAATAATTGTATCCATTATCATTCTATCCACGGTATCCAGGCCGCATTCATCTATTTCCAGCATTTCCAGAGCCAGCCTGGCAATTTCCGGGCTAACTATCCCATTACCTTTTACCAGTGCATAATCACTCACTCTTCGTAAGAGCCGGTTGGCAACCCTGGGTGTACCCCTGGAACGGCAGGCTATTTCATAAGCTCCCTCTTTATCAATATCTATATCCAGAATTTTAGCCGCTCTTAAAATAATTAAGGATAAATCTTCAGCACTGTAAAAATCAAGCCGGCAATTGATACCAAATCTATCCCGCAGTGGTGAACTTAAAAGCCCTGGCCGGGTTGTAGCCCCTATAAGTGTAAATGGCGGCAGTTCAAGCCTGAGCGTTCTTGCAGCCGGTCCTTTACCTATTACTATATCTATAGCATAATCTTCCATGGCAGGATACATTATCTCTTCCACGCTGCGGTTTAACCGGTGTATTTCATCAATGAACAAAACTTCTCCCGCTTCCAGGTTGGTCAATATTGCAGCAAGATCTCCCGGTCTCTCTATAGCCGGACCGGAAGTCTTTCTAATCGGTTTACCTACTTCGTTGGCAATTATACTCGCCAGGGTAGTCTTCCCCAGTCCCGGAGGCCCATTTAAAAGAACATGATCCAGGCTCTCGTTTCTCCCATTAGCAGCACATATAAATATATCAATTTTTTCTTTAACTTTATCCTGACCTATATAATCAGCCAACCTCAAAGGCCTTATAGACAATTCCGAGCTATCATCGTCCTCAAGGATTCGGGGGGATATCAGCCTGTCGTCATCCAAGATTATACCTCCATCCTATTTGTTAAACTGCAGAGATTGTAACACTCTTTTTATATTTTCTTCAATACTATTACTTAATTGTTTCTTTTCTTTCATCTCTATTATTAATGCAAACACTTCACTACGATTATAACCAAGAACCTCCAGGGCCTCCACGAGATCATTAATATCATCACGTGCATTACTTCCTAACAGCATGTGGTTGTCTTTAATTTTATCTTTTAATTCAAATATAAGCCTCTGAGCACTTTTCTTTCCTATCCCGGGTATTTTAATAAGAGTCTTTTCATCTTTACTTGCTATTGCCCTATAGAATGCTGGTGGCTCCATAGCCCCAAGAACATTAAGAGCCCCTTTTGCTCCCATTCCTGAAACCGTTAATAGTTGTTTAAAAAGCTTTAATTCCTCATTATCTAGAAAACCATAAAGCTTAAATTCATTCTCCAGTACCTGCAGATGAGTATAAACAAAAATAGTTTCTCCCAGACAGGGTAGCCTGGAAAAAGTACCTGGAGGCATAATTATTTCGTAGCCGACCCCATTAACTTCTACTATTATGGAATCCGGTAACTGTTCAAATAATATTCCTTTAATAAATGAAATCATTAATAACCTTCACCTCAAAAACATAATTTTTAATTTTTTCCTATTAAATTATGTAAATTTACTTAAAGCCTGTATCCGATAAGAGTGGATATGGCAAATAGCAACAGCCAGTGCATCAGCCGCATCGTCAGGTTTTGGTAACTGCTGCATCGATAATATTTTCTGTACCATTAGCTGAACTTGTTTTTTTTCGGCATTACCATATCCAACTACAGCCTGTTTTACCTGTAAAGGAGTATATTCTGCCACCTGCACTCCGGCACTGGCAGCAGTCATCATAGCAACCCCTCTGCTCTGAGCAACTGTAATAACTGTTTTAGAGTTTTTATTATAAAACAATTGTTCAATAGCTACTGCATCTGGCTTAGATTCTTCCAACAGCATACCCAGTTCACGGTTTATTTTGCAGAGCCTCAATGGCATTTCCATACTTGATGAAGTTAATATAACTCCATATTTTATCAGTTTCTCTTTTCCTCCCCGGTACTCCACCAAGCCATAACCTGTGGTAGCTGTGCCGGGATCAATTCCTAAAACCAGCATAATCGGCCTGCTTTCATCTTTATATATATGTTCATTATATATTTTTTTAACAATTACTACAAACATAAGTTCTCTTAGAGTAATCATGGGATAAAGATATTCAAGCTTCGTAAACAAGCGCTATGCTACAGGTAGGCTTTTTATCAATATACGCAATCAATACAATTTAACAAAAGACCAAGATTTTTTCTCTTCTAATATGTCATTATACACTCCTAAACCATATATTGGTATTAAGAAGATATATTGCACACGGTAAATCAGGTGACAGCTTATAAAATTTAGATAAATAAAAAAATAGAGTAAGATGATAGGAAGTGTTGTTAAATAGACTGCAAGAATAATCTTGTGGATTAAAGTTATCAGGGGGGAAACCATGGACTGGATAAAATTAAAAATATTAGTAGGGATAAGCGGTACCTGCATGGCTGAGGCTCTCTACTCTATGCTGGGAGGATGGGATATGTGGTTAAAAGCACTGGTTCTATTCGTTGTCCTGGATTATATATCAGGAGTTCTGGCTGCCTGCGTAGAAGGCAGCCTGAACAGTGAACTAGGATACAGGGGAATATGTAAAAAAGTCTTTATTTTTATTCTTGTGGCTATATCATATCAAATTGATGTTTTATTTGGTATGGTAGCGATTAGAATGGCAACTATCGGTTTTTATCTGGCAACAGAAGGTTTATCAATTTTAGAAAATGCAGGAAGAGCAGGCTTACCCTTGCCCAACACCTGGAAGGAAGCATTTGATAAGTTCAAGACTCTTGACACAGATAAAAAGTAATGAAAAAAGATAAATGCGAGCAGCCCGCAGCATCTATGCCATAAACCAAATTAAGTCTTAGGATAAAGAAAAAAGCGTAGCTTTTTTCAACAACATCTATTCTCTATTCTCTATTCTCTATTCTCTATTCTCTATTCTCTATTCTCTAAAAAAGCCGGGAACAACGCCCGGCTTTTTCTTATCAGGGTTTCCATATTCGTATCTTCTTTTCTTTACTATACCATTTAACCATATAACCCAGTCTTTCTGATATAAACCTCAGCGGCACAAGAGGCCTGTTTGTTTTTCTATCAATAACCGGTGGTTGGTCCAGATTTATTTCTTTCCCATCGACTAGAATATTTTCCTTATCTATCCACATTATTATTTCTTTTGCTGCTTTTGGAGGTAAAATTATATCGACACTTGACCAGCTTTCAAACCAATAAGGCATACCCGTATCTGCTCTGGATTCAAAAAAATCGTAAGGTATCCAACAATATCCTTTATCTCCCCAGGATTTCCCCCAGGAATTACGAACTTCAAAAAAGCCAGTATGTTTTTTATGCTTTAAATTATCGTCGTAACCGATTACACATATAGCATGCCCTCCTAAAACCTTTCCTTTTGGCATTTCTATAAAACCACCTGTATCAGGAGACTGGAAATTATCGCATACCAGAACAGCTCCTAATACAGGACCTTCTCTAACAACAGCCTGTTTCACTTCGTCAATAGTTTGAACCCTGGAATAAGCCCCTATTCTAAATTCTTCTGCTTCTTTTTTAGCCTCTTCCGGAATTTGAGGTATTTTAGGCCAGCGCATTTTGGAATAAGGAAACTTTTCTTCCAAGCATACCCCATATTTTTCAAGCACCTTCATGGCAACCCGGGGATATGTCCCTTCAGTATTGGGAATACCATCCATTTTCTTGCACGTTGCATAAATAAACAGTGGACTTGTTACTATTGTCTCAGAATAGTTTCTGCTTTCCTGGTTATCTTTTACTGCAGCAGAAGCAAAACCTACACAGCTTCCGTATCTTCCCTGGTCCCTTATCGGTCCGTATTCGCCTCGGCGGCTAAATTTTACAGGTAATTTTTCAGCCTTAACTATTGCCCGGTAGATATAATCACGCGGATCACCCGGACTTTGTACTACACCTGGTTTAAACTTGAACCCCATTATAAACACCTACTTTCCTAAAGTAGACGGTGCTTTTTTTAACCCCAGGCCAACCAGCCCGGCCCACATTACATTGGTAAGGGTAACAGCCAGTTCTGGTGAAGGATTGCCCCATATTAACCCCACCAGAACAATGGCAGTAATTCCCCCAATAATGCCATCTAAAATATCAAACTTTTCCATTATCTCCCTCCTTTAACTAAACATAAATTAAGTTCCTCTGTAATTCAAAGGACTTCCTGAAGGAATATGCCTTAACGGACATACGCATAAAACTTCTTCTCCTTTATTTCTATAATAATCATCAACCACCCAAATTGTTCTTCATGGTATAAATCATATTTTAAGAAATGTCATTAAGATAAGGCACACCCGCTATTTACTAAAACTTGTTTATAGAATGTAGTGAAAAAGTATCAAAAGCATTTGTTCCTGTGGATGAAAAGTATCGGACCCTTCAGGAACTTAGAATAAATGATTTTATACACTTGCAGTAAGTTCTTCACAGGACTTATAAGTAACACCAACTAAATAAAAAAGCCTTTGTATTTTTCATAATAAACACAAAGGCCTGTTCAGCTATTTTAGATTATTTTAAGCTCTGGCACATATTCTTAATACCCACCATATGTAACTGATATATACCTGGAATTCCTAAAAAAACCCGGTAGAAGGATAAAAGAAATTTTTAAATATAGATTTCCAGCTTATCTCCTTTTTTTCATATTCGTCTCCTTTACAGTCCCTCCCGGTAACTCCAGTACAGCACTGGTCCCCAGAACAAATGAACTGATACGGTTTACCCTGATGTTCTCATTAGTCTCGATCACTATATTGGATTTAGAAAGAAAAACAATATCAAAGGGAAATTTCATTTCAAAGGTATGAATCATTTTACAGGGACTAATTATAAGGCATTCCCCTTTTTTCATGTTTGACTCAAACATAAGCCCTTTTAATCTCTTTATAAATGTCCCTGCAAAGATAACTTTATCTGCAATAACATTTCCATTCTTAAGGTTCACTATTGTCATCACCATGCATCCTCTCCAATCATAAACAGGCATATTTTTCGAAGTGAATTCAAATACTTACTGGATTCTGGACCATTTTGCAAGGCTAAAAACTGTTTCTACATACGCCTCTACTTTTCCTGTAATTATAGTTTTATATCCAAAAATCTACATAATTAATAGGTTATAGCCAACGCCTATGCTAGGCACACCTAAAAAAAGGATAAGGTATCAATTTACACCTTATCCTTATACAGGTTTTATCAATGAAAAATAATTATAAATATTCGTCCAGGTTTTCCAGGCAATCGTTTAAATCCTGTTCGTTTTTAAACTCATATTCTCCTGCCTGTATTGCTCTTTGAATATTTTCAGGCAGGCTATTTAGACGGATAGCCGTAACTCGCGCCAGGTTATCGTTTTGGGTATCAGGTCCCTTATACACTGCAACCCAACCCCTGTATTCTTTAAGACGGCATTTTTCTCTTTCAGCAGGACACCAATCGTCTATAATCTGATGTATAACAAGGGTTTTATCTTGCAATAATATCCTGTATCCATTTTCAGTGGTATATATCTTTCTTATTTCCTGAACAGTTTTGCCTAATAAATCCTGTTTATGCTCAAACTCAGATATTATTACATGACCACACCTGCTGTATTCCCGTTCAAAAACTATGGGGCTGTCTTCAGTAATTATTTCTTTTTTTTCTTCAACCCTCATAACCGGCTTTTGTTCACTCCGGGCAATATTTATATTTCGATATATATAAGCAAGAGCATAACCTATACCAAAACTGGTAATTAATACTCCTATTAGCATTAACCCTATAGTCTGCCTTTTCATTGACTATCACCTCAATAGATATTTTTTCCAAAAATTTTTTATCTATACATTAATTATGCAGGTGATCTTTTTCAGGTGATAGTCTGTCGATAAAAGTTAGGCTTTTATAGCAAGATAGACGCTCAGGCGAACTTTTCCATTATTTCATCGGGTATGGACATATTTGTATAGACATTTTGCACATCATCATGGTCTTCTAGTTGATCAATCAGTTTAATAACTTTACCTGCCATTCCTTCCTCGTTGATTTCAACAGTGTTCTCCGGGAGCATAACTATATCAGCAAGTTCAAGTTCAATATTATCCTGTTCAAGGCCTTCTTTTACATCCATAAAAATATCCACCGGGGTGATTACCTCGTACACTTCATCCTCATCCCTTACATCATCAGCTCCCAGTTCGAGAACCTTCAACATTAAATCTTCTTCATCTATATTCAACTTTTCTTTATTAATACTAATCAAACCTGC
>DAOUSQ010000008.1 GCA_030627145.1 Syntrophomonadaceae bacterium
AACTTCACTCCTTTCTTTTGATTGGGTTTTGGTTTTATTTACCTTATAAATTCGACAAAAGTAGGGGTGAAGCCTTTATTTTTACCTTGCAAAACCCCTATTTTATTGGGGTGGTAAATATGAAATTTTCTCGATAGATAGATATAGATAAAAATAAAAACTTAACTAAGCCACTACATTGAGCTTTTTCGCAATATTGCTTCTTGTATTTATGGATTTGTTCTACAGAAAAGCCCTTTTAATGCATTCTTTTGTAGGAGTGGTGGAAAAATTGGGGGAGTATTAGAGGATATAAGTTATTATAGGGAGGCAAAATGATTTAATATTATTGACTAATTATCTTTATTATTATAATATGCAAATATAAGCATATAATTATATAAAGGTTATAGATTATTCTAACCTTGAATATTAGTGCTTAATTGAGATCTAATTACACAGAAGTTTTATCAACATAGGGGAAACCATAACCAAGAAAGATGGCGCTGAGTAGTTAGAGTATTAATAGGTTAAAGCTAGTAGGTAGGCCTACATTTGTAACAGTATATCTTTATCTAGTTAAAAGAGGGAATGAAATATGTTTCATGATTTCTTTAAAGCACTTGGGAAATCTACTCGTTTTAAAATTATACGTTTACTCGCAGAAAGGGAACTCTGTGTATGCGACCTGGAGGAGATTATGCAGATCAGCCAGCCTCGCATTTCACAACATCTTAAGGTATTAAAACAGGTGGGTTTGATTACCGAGAGGCGCAAAGGGCAAAAGCGGATTGGCCGGTTCAACCGGAAGTTATTTGATAAAATGATGCAGCAATTTGATGAGTTCATTGTTGCTCCTCTGTCAGAGATTAATGAGTTTGAGAAAGAGTACAGTAGACTTTCAAAGAGTAGCAGTAATGCTTGTGAGCGAAAAAGCTGTAAAGAACTCAGCACAAAATAGTAAAATCAAAGGGATATGAGAGAATAACAATGCAAATTATTTTAACTATGTTAAACGGAGGTTTTAAAGAATTATTAAGTTATCTGTCAGCCCATGTTATTACCTGTCTGGTACCCGCTTTCTTTATAGCCGGTGCGATGGCAGTACTAATGACCAAAGGAGCAGTTCTGAAATATTTTGGGGTCCAGGCTAAAAGCTGGGTAGCTTATGGTGTAGCGTCAGTATCAGGAATGCTGCTTGCTGTATGTTCCTGCACGGTTTTGCCACTTTTTGCAGGGATATATAATCTGGGAGCAGGGCTAGGGCCGGCTGTTACGTTTTTGTATTCAGGACCGGCGATTAATATTCTTGCTATTGCACTTACTGGAGGTGCTATTGGATGGCACATGGGTTTAGCACGAGGAATTGGGGCTATATTATTTTCTATAGTTATTGGACTTATAATGTCATTGTTGTTTAGTAAAGAGGAAAAACAGAGGATTTCGGATGCTTCTGCCATTCCAGATGAAAAATCAGAAAAGCCCGGGGTGTTCCTGGCCATTTTTTTTGGTGTTATGGTGACTATATTAATAGTAAGTACAAGCAAACTGGGTGCATGGATCAAGGTTTCCATAGACCTTGCCCTTATTAATTCCCTGGCTATAATGGTCTATCACCACTTTAAAAAAGGGGAGTTTGCTTCTTGGATGGAGGAGACATGGAGTCTAGTTAAGCTGGTAGTTCCAACACTGATAGCCGGAGTATTCCTGGTAGGTATGGTCACAGTTGTTTTACCACCGGAGTGGATTGCCAATTATGTTGGGGAAAATACCCTGGTAGCAAACATGGCTGCCTCGCTAGTAGGAGCCCTGTTCTATTTTTCTACCTTAACTGAGGTGCCGATAGTAAAAGGACTTATTGATCTGGGAATGAATGATGGACCGGCACTGGCATTATTACTGGCTGGACCGGCCGTGAGTATACCTAATCTATTAGTAGTGAACCGTATTATGGGATTCAAAAAAACCCTGGTGTATTTTGTGCTGGTAGTAATTATGGCTACTTTGACTGGATGGCTTTATGGAAATATTTTTGTATAGGACTAAACCTTGTTTTACACAAGGTCTAATAAAAATTAGGTTTTAAGGGAGGTATAAATAATGGAAATTAAAGTATTAGGAACTGGATGTGCAAAATGTAAGAAATTAGAAAAGGAGGTTTATAACGCACTTGCGGAACTTGATATTGCCGCAGATGTATCTAAAGTACAGGA
The DNA here is from genome assembly GCA_030627145.1 of Syntrophomonadaceae bacterium. The sequence goes on from DAOUSQ010000008.1 coordinate 2,193, forward strand.
CATTAGTAAAATTATGGATTATAAAGTGATGATGACCCCGGCCCTTGTCATTAATGACAAAGTTAAGGTGTCTGGTAAAGTGCCCAAGAAAGAAGAACTGCAAAAATATATAAAAGAAGAATTGGCAGATTAAGAAAAACTAGGTTTCGGGTCAGGGGAAGAAGTCATAGTGCTAATCTAACCTTCTCTGTAATATTCTGTTAGGAAGAAAGGCAACAGTAGATTGTAGGTAAAACAGGATGGGAGGAGGTGGGTGAGTAAGGAATGGTACTCAATTATAAATTATGAAATTTGTGCTGGATGTCAGGTGTGTTGTGAAGTCTACCAGCACAAAGTTTAGTAATGAAAAGAAAGGGGAAAATAGCAAATGGAAAAGATAATGGTGGAGGTATATACGGGACTTAATTTGAACAGTGGGGGTTGAGGCGGCGGATGTAAAGGTTGTGGATCAGCCGACGCTAGAATTCAATATGAAGAAATGGAGAAATCTATAAAGGGTAGATATGGAGAAGATATTGTAGAAACCTGTTTCATTGATACAACCGGTCAAAATCTATCAGATTATCCGGAAATACAAAAAGTAGTTCGGGCAGGTTATGCATTTCCTATTACAGCTATCAACGGCCAGGCACGATTGGCAGGTATAGTCGCCATAGATGCCATAGTTAAAATAATTAACGAGTTAATGAAAGATAGCAATGAATAAACCAGGGTATTCAATATTTTTTAGGGGAAGGAGAATATGTGTGAAGAAAATCCTGGTGGAGGTCTACGATGGAATAAATACTTAAGGTGGCTGTGGAAGTGATTGCAACGGCTGTAACTGTGGATGTAGTGTGAGTATAATGATCAATTTAGAGATGATCGACCTATTCTTAGTTTTATAGCTATTGGTCTATTAGCTGGCTTTGTTTCTGGACTGTTAGGCGTTGGTGGCGGCGGAATAATCTCTCCGCTCATGGTAATGCTCGGTTTTAATCTTAAGAAAATAACTGTTGTTACTGCCTTTGTAATTCCATTTTCATCATTAATTGGTTTTATTGCTTATTTAGCTATGGGGCATTTCAACGCTTTGCTCGTTATTCCAGTAGGAATTGCTGCATATCTAGGAGGACACCTGGGAACTCATTTCATGCATTTGAAATTATCGCCGCAAACAATAAAAAAATTCCGGGCAATCATTATTTTAATTATGGCTATTAAAATGCTAATCAGCTTATTGTAGGTATCAATGTAATGTCAGATTCTACATTTTACACTGGTCAAATACATAAATAAGCAATAATGTAAAAATTCTAAAAGAAGGGGATTTTTATGGAGCAAAATGAAAAAGCGAGGTTATCATTTCTGGATCGGTGGTTAACACTGTGGATATTCCTGGCTATGTCTGTTGGTGTTGGATTGGGATTTGTTTCCCCGGGATTTGCCGGATGGTTAAAAAGTTTGTCCATCGGGACGACCTCAATTCCTATTGCGATTGGACTTATTATTATGATGTATCCACCACTGGCGCGAGTAAAATACGAGGAGCTGGGGAAAGTCTTTCGCCATCGTAGAGTGCTGGGGTTATCTCTGCTTCAGAACTGGCTTATCGGACCAATACTCATGTTCGTATTGGCGATTCTTCTGTTGCCGGATTATCCTGAATATATGGTGGGAATCATATTGATCGGCCTGGCACGATGTATTGCAATGGTTATTGTGTGGAATACGCTGGCTGGTGGTGACAACGAGTATGCAGCTGCTCTGGTGGCATTTAACTCTATTTTTCAGGTTATTTTCTATTCTATTTATGCCTACATATTTATCACGGTTATTCCTGAATGGCTGGGAATAGGGGGGATGGAAGTGAAAGTTTCTATGGGTGAAGTAGCAAAAAGCGTAGCAATTTATCTAGGGATTCCCTTTGTCGCAGGCTTTATAACGCGGTATTTCCTCCGTCCCGCCAAAGGTGAGGACTGGTATGACAATAACTTTGTTCCTAAATCAGGGCCTATTGCACTGTATGCCTTGTTATTCACCATAATAGTAATGTTTTCTTTAAAAGGTGAATATATTGTTACTCTTCCTATGGACGTAGTAAGAATTGCTGTGCCTCTACTTTTCTATTTCTTGATAATGTTTGTTGTATCTTTCTTTATTTCAAAGAGATTAGGTATAAATTATGAGCAGACTACCTCACTTTCCTTTACTGCTGCCAGCAACAATTTTGAGCTGGCTATTGCGGTTGCCGTGGCTGTGTTTGGCATTAATTCCGGTCAGGCTTTTGCCGCGGTCGTAGGCCCCCTTATAGAAGTGCCGGTAATGATTACCCTGGTCAATGTTGCGTTAAAATGGCGTAAGAAATACTTTGAGGTGCAAAAACAAGTTGCCAGTTAGGGAGATGTTTTTTGACATGTATAACCATGATCACAATCATACCGCCATGGAACTACTCCACGAAGGAAATAACAGAGGACTTGGCATGGCATTATTTATTACGTTTTCTATCATGCTTCTGGAATTTTTCGGAGGGTTGTTCACTGGCAGTCTGGCCTTGCTGGCGGATTCCGGGCACATGCTCAGTGATGTCGGTTCGCTAGGTTTAAGCCTGCTGGCTTTTTGGCTTGCTGCCAGACCTGCTTCTGAAACAAAAAGCTTTGGCTTCCACCGTTTTGAAATACTAGCAGCATTGTTAAATGGTACTACACTTTTTGCCATGGCAGGTCTGATTATATGGGAAGCATACCATCGTTTCCTGACTCCAATGCAGGTTGATAGTGCATATATGATGATAATTGCTACAGTAGGGTTGCTGGCAAATGTGCTTAGTGCTTTTTTTCTGCATCAGCATGGTGATGTCAAAGATAACATTAACCTCAAAAGTGCGTACCTGCATGTACTAAGCGATGCATTAGGTTCAGTGGGTGCTATAGTAGCCGGTGCGCTCATGCTTTTATTCCAGTGGTATATCGCAGACCCAATCATCAGCGTTATCGTTGCTCTGTTAATTTTTCGCAGTGCCTGGGGAATTACTGGTAGTGCAATACATATTTTAATAGAGGGAACTCCCGATGGAGTTAAACATGAAGAAGTGATAAAAGCCCTGGAAAGTATTGACGGGGTCATAAATGTGCATGACCTGCATATTTGGACTATCAGTTCGGGCATAAATATAATGAGCTGTCATTTGTTGGTGAAAGAGTCAGTAAGCAGCCAGCAAATATTGCAAAAGACTTTGCAAAGGATTGAAAAAGAGTTTTGCATTCCTCACGTTACCATACAAGTGGAAAAAGAAGACCTGCAGTGCTGTAACCTTTTTGCTTTTGAGAAAAGCTAAGTACTTTGGGCAGTAAGCTATATGGAAATATAATAGGTGCTGCTTTTGGCTCGCTCACCCCTTTTTGTCCATGTTCGACTATTCCTATATTGGTGGGACTATTAAATGGTGGTGCCCCGTTTGGGGCTAGCATGTCTTTCCTTTTGACTTCGCCAGTTTTAAATCCTGTGATTATTGGCGGCGCAGGGGCAAGCATACCAGAAGTCACCTTGCTTGCCAGTATATTTCGTCCCCGGCTTGTTGGAGCATTTATAATAACCGTACTTTCAATTGCGATAATGACTGGATATATTTTCAACATTCTATTTTAGCGGATATCATCCGTGTGATGGAATGTCCTATTGGCCAACCAAAAACCTAAGAATAAAATACTATAAGAGCCGGGCGGTACTGCAAAGACTGCACCGGCTTTTTTATTATCGTGCAACTCGTTTTATTATTTCCTTTTTAAAGTGCATTTTAGATTATTTATGAATTCTGCAGATCCATTGTTTAATTAGTTTATGAAGTTCTAAAATCAATATTATTTAGGAAAGAGCAAAATTTTAATCTATTATCTTCTTCCAAAGAGGACAAACTAATAAAAGACTTAGAGTATTGTGATACAAATCTATTTATTAAGTTTTATAGTGTAAATACAAGGAGACAAAAAACAATGAATAAAAATGCTGAACTAAAAATTTCTGGTATGTCATGTGCATCTTGTGCTGCCCGTATTGAAAAAAGATTGCTAAGTATGGAAGGTATCAATTCCGCCAATGTTAACCTGGCTACGAATAAGGCAGTCATTGACTATGACCCTTCAACAGCAGACCTTAATAATATGATAAGAAACATCAGTGAGTTAGGATTTTCGGCAGACGTTGATTTTTCAAAGCCAGAGGAATCAAGCTTGTTGGAAAACAACGAGGCACTAGAACTTCGCAAATTTCTTATAGCATCGATAATACTAAGTTTCCCTTTGATACTGGGGATGATCTTAAGAATGATTGGTCTTGAATCAATGTTTTTAAACAATTTTTATTTTCAATTAATACTGGTTACACCGATTCAATTTGTTATTGGCTATCGCTTTTATAAAAACGCATTTTTAGCTTTGCGTTCGGGTGGAAGCAATATGGATGTTCTTGTAGCCATGGGTACCACGGCTGCTTATTTTTTTAGTTTACATAATATTATAATAGGAAATGAGGAGAATATCTATTTCGAAACTTCGGCTTTTATCATCACCCTTATCATGGTTGGAAAGTATTTGGAAGCAGTGGTGAAAAATAAGACCACCGAATCAATCCGGACTTTAAGTGGACTGAAGGCGAAAACTGCCAGGGTGGTAAAGGAGGAAACAGAAATAGATATACCGGTTGAAGAAGTAGAAATTGGAGATATTATTCTTATCCGGCCCGGGGAAAAAATTCCTGTCGATGGCGAGGTTATTGAAGGCAAGTCTTTAATTGATGAGTCGATGCTTACCGGGGAAAGCATCCCGGTAGAAAAAGTACCAGGTGAAAGTGTAGTAGGCTCAACTATAAATAAAAGTGGTAGCTTTAAATTTAAAGCTACCAGGGTAGGTAAAGATACTGTACTGGCCCAGATTATTAAAATGGTGGAAGATGCCCAGGGGTCTAAGGCCCCTATTCAAAAAATAGCGGACCGGGTCTCATCTGTATTTGTTCCTACAATAATAGGAATAGCTTTTCTGACCTTTGCTCTGCAGTACTGGTATGGAGGTAATATTAGCACAGCTGTTACTGCCGGGGTGGCAGTCCTGGTTATCGCCTGTCCCTGCTCCCTGGGACTGGCTACTCCTACAGCAATCATGGTAGGGACTGGTATAGGAGCGGAAAACGGTATTTTTATTAAAGGGGGCGAATACCTGGAGACAGCTTATAATATCGATACCATGGTACTGGATAAAACCGGTACTATAACTAAAGGTAAACCTGAAGTTACCGATATTATATCCCTGGGAAATTTGAGTGAAACAGAAATTATCCGCATGGCCGGTATTGCTGAAAAACATTCTGAACACCCACTGGGTGAAGCTATATATAGTAGAGCTAGAGATGAAATTGGTGAATTACCGGATGCCATAAACTTTAAAACTTTACCGGGATTGGGTTTAGGGGTTGAATTTGATGGAAAGCATATACTCCTGGGAAACAGACGTCTGATGGAGAAGCAGGGGATAGGTTTCTTCAACGGTGAGTCCATATTATCCACACTCGAAGAAAATGGCAAGACTGCCATGCTTATAGCGGTAAACAAAACTGCCGAGGGTATTATAGCTGCAGCTGATACGGTAAGAGAGAACTCGGCTGCTGCAATAAACAATATTATGGATATGGGTATTGAAGTCTATATGTTAACAGGTGATAATAAGCGTACCGCGGAAGCAATTGCCCGCCAGGTGGAAATAGATCAAGTTTTAGCAGAGGTTCTTCCGGGCGATAAAGCACAGAAAATCCTTGAATTAAAGGAGCAGGGAAAAATAGTAGCCATGGTCGGAGATGGAATAAACGATGCACCGGCACTGACTGTAGCAGATATTGGAATTGCAGTTGGAACTGGAACAGATGTAGCGATGGAAACTGCACAGGTTACCTTAATGCGTGCTGATCTGCGCAGTATTCCAGCTGCCATAAAACTATCTCGTGCTACCATGAAACATATTAAACAAAACCTTTTTTGGGCTTTCTTTTATAATCTTATAGGCATACCTGTTGCCGCTCTTGGATTCTTGTCGCCCATTATAGCTGCCGGGGCTATGTCCCTGAGTTCGGTAAGCGTAGTATCCAATTCTTTGCGCCTACGGCGTTTTAAACCCGGGTATTAGAAAACAGTTCATTTTAATTATTAATATTTCACAGGGTTGTTTTTTTTATTACATAAATTATAATTAACATCAGAATATAATTATATAAAAATATATCGGTAATCGAGGCGAATACCAATTGATTGAGCAGATTACAACTACTTTTAAGGCTTTAGGGGAACCAACACGACTAAAAATTGTTAAGTTACTATCTGGGCGTGAACTATGTGTTTGTGAGCTTGAAGCTGTTTTGGATATGAGCCAACCAAGGGTATCCCAGCATCTTAAGGTTTTAAGGAATGCCGGCATAGTAAAAGAAAGAAAACATGGGCAGAGAGCGTTTTTTAGTCTGGATGAAGTTATTGGAACTGGAAAGCTCTCTGAATTTGATCAATATATGAAAACTGAGATTAATGCATTAGGAGAACTTTCTCTTGAAAACAAAAGGCTAGGTGAGTTAGAAGAAAACGAAACTGTTAAACAATGTAAACAGGATAAGAAATGTTAAGAGCTATAGAATAAAAATGAATTTTAAAAAATGACAAGGGGTATATGAATAAAGAATTAGCAAATCTCAAATAAATAAACATACTAGATTAGCTCGATAATAATCTGCAATATATAAACAAGTTGTTATTATAAGGAGGTGAATTATATGATTACTAAGGACATGATAATAAAGGATATAATTGAAAAGTACCCTCAGACTTTTCCCGTATTCCAACAATTTCAAATGGGCTGTTTGGGCTGCAGCGGAGCTTTATTTGAAACACTGGAACAAGGAGCAAGTGCCCATGGTATAAACGTAGATGCTATGGTAGAGGCTTTAAACGAAGTAATTGATAATAAATAATTGTTTAGTTTAATAGAATTTAAAATCTAGTAATAAAAAGGCCTGTGAAACGAAAATTTACAGGTCTTTTTTTATCTTATATTAAGCCCCAAAGAAGGTTAAACACGTTACGATAAGATTTATATGGCAAATAGAGTTCCTCGTAAATAAACTTTGAAATATCATTAATAAAATACATGGACAACAAGGATGGGAAATGGATTATTGACAGGGGAGTAACGAAAGAGTAAAAAAGAAGATAGACGATTAAGTAGATTATTTATGGGAGGATTATTATTAGCAATGGAAGAATAAAAATAAACTGCCCTATTATAAATAATAACAGTGAAAGGAGGCTGGATGGTGGCGAAAAAATTCAGTTTTATCCATGCAGCAGATATACATCTTGGAAGTATATTAAGCCCGGCAGCTGATAATGTATCCAGGCAGGCAGAAGACATGTTTAGAAATGCGGTATTTAATGGGTTTGACCGTATTTGTAAAGCAGCAGTTCAATATCAGGTTGATTTCGTGGTTTTATCTGGTGATGTATATGATGCTGATTCCCGGTCTGTGAAAGCAAATCACTTCTTTATGGAAAAATGCAGAGAATTAAATGAAAATGGCATATTCATATATATAATTGCCGGAAACCATGATCCGTTAAACAAAGACCGGGAGTTATTTAAACTGCCTGATAATGTAGTCTATTTTGATAGTGAAGAACTAGAAATTAAGGAAGTACATAATAAAAACGGTGATCTGATTGCCCGAGTGCTTGGCTTATCATACCGGGGAAAAGCAGAGTCCAGAAAGATGTACAGTTCCTACACTTCTCCAGATGCCAGTGTGGTAAATATTGGCCTTCTTCATACCCAGCTTGATCCTGCTAACAAGAATTATGTTCCCTGTTCACTAAATGAACTCCTGTCCAAAAAAGATATTCACTACTGGGCCCTGGGACATATTCACCAGTGCAGCATCCTAAATTCGAAAAATCCTGTTGTCGCTTATCCTGGTATTCCACAGGGCAGGGACTTTGGGGAAGAGAAAACCGGAGGATGCCTTTTAGTTGAATTCGACTTTGATGATGAACCGCATGTTTCCTTTATCCCTACTTCCTCCTTAATATGGTACAGGATACCTGTTGATATAAATTCAGATCCAATAAATCCCCCTGAAAACCTTGGAGATTTGAAAAACCTGATGATAAGTGAAGGAGAGAAGTTTCTTTCCGGTGAGATTGAACTGCCGGAAAAACTGGATGTGCCTTCCGATTTTTCATATGATTTTTTTGATGGATACATAGTACAGTGGATACTATCTGGCAGGGGCGAAATTCACCAGGAGCTTACTGAAGATGAAGAAGCAGCAGATTATCTGGCATCTGAGCTTAAAAAGCATTTTATAGACCGCCGGCCTTTTATCTGGACTGACTCAGTTGTGATCCGGACGGGGAAAAGCCTTCCTACTTTATCTCAATTAAAAAAGGAGAGCAGTATTGGAAGGGAAATTGATGAGATAATAAATAATCCGGATTTTAAAGATAGGGTAGAAAAAGAATTTGGCCAAATTTGGGAAATGAAGTCTGATCATGAAAACATCAATGAAGAAAAATTCCAGTTAAATGATGAAACCTATGAGCGAATTATTAAACAGGCCGTTGATTTAATAATCGAAAAGATGTTAGAAAAGGAGGGGAGAATATGAGATTAAGCCGTTTAAATATCAAAAGGTTCGGCATTTTCAGGGATGAAAAGATTGAAGACATCGGACAGGGAATTGTAGTTATAGGAGGTCACAATAGAGCCGGGAAATCAACTTTCTTGCAGATATTAAGAAATTTGGGAGAAGGATTTCATGGTATTCCCTTTAAAGATAAAGCTGAATTTGAAATCGATGCCGATATATTTTTACAAACAAATGAAAACCTGAACATATCTATTAAGGGATGGGCTGAACCTAAAATAAAAGCTATTAATGAAACCGGAAAAGAATTTACTCTTAAGGATATTTATTATGGGTTAGACCATTTTACATACAAACGGCTTTTTACCATAAGTCTGGAAGAACTTCAGAAGATCCCTCCAGATTTAGAAAACAAAGAAATTGAAAGACTCCAGTCAGTACTACTGGGTGCTGGCCTTTCGGAAATGCTTTATTTGCCCCAGATTGAAAAGGAATTTACAGATGGGGCCAATAAACTGGGAGGAAGAAAAGGTAAAACCAACGTTGGAGACTTCAAACACTATAATAAATCCATAAAAGAAGCTATAAAACTAAAAAATGAAGCTGTACAGGAAGTGGAGGAATATTACCATAAAAAAGAAGAATTCAACAATACAGAAGGGGAGATTGAGAGACTTAAAAAAAATATAATACCGCAGAAAAAAATGGAGTTTACAAGAATAGAAACCCTATGGAATCTATATGAAATATGTGAAGAAAAATTCTATCTTGAAAATCAAATCAAAAAAAACCCGGTAGAAGAAAGTATTTCTCCAACAGTTAAGAACGATCAGATTTCCTTACAAAAAATTGAAGATTTTAAAGAAGGTTATAAAAAAGCAGGTGATAAATACCGCAGCAGTCTTGAGGAATTTAAGCAGCAGGTAGGCGCTGAAAATGTTGAGGATGCTAAACAAAAACTACTGCAGAATAAAGAAAAAATAAACGGTTTTTATTATGCCCTTTCTGGATTAAAAGAGAAGACTGAATCTATATTTAAACAAAAGCAGGAATATGAGAAGGAAATAGACGATATAAGGGATGAAATGAATTCTGTTAACCAGGGCTGGGAAGGGAAATTTGAGCGTATTGAAACGATAAATACAGATCAAATTGAGAGGGATAAATTAAATAGAGCAGTCGAGGGATATAAAAATGCATGCGAAAAAATTAGAGACCTTAGCAATAACATTGACAGTACAGGCGAGGAAAAGCAAATATTAGAAATGGAACTGGATGCAATTAATAATAAAGACTTCAGGGGCAGCCTCAAAAGCTATTTCCTGTGGTCATTAATTATCGCAGTCTTCGGGGCGATGTCTGCTTCATTTATTAACCTGTGGCTGGGTATTTTTATAGGCATCGCTGGAATAGGGGGCCTTATAATCTTCTTTATTAACAGGAGCAATACAGCCAGGCATATAAATGAGAAGAAAGAAGATTTATACTTGAAGTTAAAGAATATGGAGAAAACCATTGAACGTAATAAAGAGGAATTTCAACAGGCTGAAAAGACAAAGGACGAATATTTTAAAAACTTAAACAGGTATATTAATCAAATGGGCCTGGAAAAAGATATTTCACCCGATATGGTCAGAGAATATTTTAGAGATGTCCAATCTTTAAAAGGGAGAATAGAGAAGGTTAAAAGGAGAGAAACTGAATTAATTCAGCAGGAGAGAGAGCTATTAGGAAGATTTGAAGAACTATCGGCAGTAATCCAGGAAGTGCCTGCAGGGACTTTCATTAAGATTAAAGTAAATAAATTTGAAGAAATATTGGAACAAAAAGAAAAATGGTTTGCCCAGGTTGAAAATCTTAAGGAATGTCTGAATTCAGCAGAAACTCTTGAATTGAGCGAAAGGGCCAGGGAAGAGAAAAAGAAGGAAATCTCTGAATTTTGTAGGATTGAAACAGGAATTAATAACATAGAAGATAAACTCGCGGAATTACAACAGGAAATAGAAGAATATAACAATTTCAAGGAGTTAAAAAAACGGCTGGAAGACTGTACAGACCGAATTCTGTTTGAAATAAAAAAAGGGCCGGTAAAAGACGCCTTTGGCTTTCAAGATAGTAACCAGGAGGAAGAAGTAAAAACCTTAGAAGAGTTCTACAGGGGCTTTTCCTCCAATAATGATGTCCAGTTGGCTTTGAGACAAGTAAAAAAAGAATTAGTCGATCTGGAGAACAACTTAGAGGAGATTCAAAAAAAATACCAGAGATTAAACCATGATTTAAAACGACTATCGACTGCTGATAAAATTGAAAAGGCACAAAAAGATATAAGGGAACAACGAGCCAATCTTCTGCCGCTGGCAGAAAAATATGCTGTCTATAGAGCTGCTAAGTTTATTCTAGGCAGTGCAAGAGAAAGAATGATTGAAAAAACCAAAAACCAATCTCTCAGCCAGGCCGGTGAAATTTTTAGCACGATTACCCGAGGTGAGTACAGTACGATACTGCCTTCCGATGAACTGATAAAACCGGATTTTAAAGCGGTATTAAAAAATGATATTACTCAGGATACAGTCGATATTCTAAGCCGGGGAACAAGGGAGCAGCTTTTTTTTGCTGTAAGAGTAAGCCGTATAAAAGAATTAGATCCCCTACCGGTAATAGTAGATGATTCCCTGGTAAACTTTGATGTGCACCATCTTAAACAGGCGGTACAAGTTATAAAAGACCTTTCCAGTACCCATCAGGTATTCGTATTAACCTGCCATTCTGAAATGGTGAAAAACATAGCCGGTCAAACAGACAATGCCCAATACTGGAAACTGGAAAAAGGCAGATTCTACCCCAGCAGTAAAGATGATTTACTCATCCATCTGGCCTGAACAAGCTACATGGGATGACATAATGTATCAACTGTATGTCCGAAAAAAGATAGACAAGGGTTTAGAAGCGATGGAAGAAGGAAAAGCCATTTCTCATGAGGAAGCAAAAAAGAGGATTTTTAAATGAGAATTCTATGGACTGAACCTGCTCTTCAGGATGCCGAAAAGATAAGAGCGTATATCTTACAGGATTCTGAAGTATGTGCGATTAGGGTTCTTGAAAAGATCTTTGAAGTTGTGGATGAGGTAGGATAATAAACAAAAAAGCCTATTATCTTATTAATCGGGATAAGATAACAAAAGGTTGTTCCTAATTATGTCACCAGGGAAATATGAGCAAAATAGAGGTTTTTACGAAAAGAAGAGTAAAAACAGTCAGTCATTGTTATTAAAACGTATGGCAGGCGAGAAAAAACAAATAACAAACAGGCGAAGGTACCCGAAGGCTACAATAAGGAGCTGATATCTATATTAAAACTGGCAATTGAGAAAGGGTATGAGGTTCACATTGAGTATGTATCAGGTTACAGTTCTACCTGGTTCCAACGAGAAGTAAAACCGCTGGAACTCTATACCTGCAATGGGCAGCATTATCTGGAAGCCTACTGTTTCTTAAGAGAAGAAAACCGGACTTTCCGTATATCAAGAATTAATTCAGCTCGCATTATTGGTGGTAGGTAATAAAGAATGTTTGATAGCGTCTGGCTCAAATTTAAACAGGGGCGGTGGATGAGGCAGAATCATCTAAAATCTTAACCGATTACCTGGCAATTAGGCTTCGGGACAAAATTCCCCTCTACTAACATATCTGCAATATTCAATAACTTAATTATTAGTCAAATACATCCACTAATTCTGCTGGAATACACTGGTTCAGGCAGGAAGCATGCTCTGGCCTTTTACCTTTTGGAGAAGGGAACAGATAGAGCTTGTTGGGGTCAGTAGTTGACTTTACATAAGGTAATTTAGCAAGTAAGGCCATAATAAATGAGGATCTATATCTTGCTGTACCTGGAATATCATCAGCTATCATGGTTCTCTTAGAGGACAGTATCCTCCAGGCCTCCTCAATCCAGAGCTTTTTTACAAGCTTAGGCTCTGAATTAGCGGCAACCATTAAACCATCTTCGTTTATTTCCATGACAATATTAGGCTTTTTTTGAGGTAGTGTGAGAACCGTATTATCATCCTTAAGTATTACTATAATATCTTGCCAAACCTCATCAAACTCTCTCATTAATCAAAGGCTCCTCTCTTATCAGCACTTGCCCTATTATAAGCTGTCAGCTACAGCTTCCTGTACCCGGGCAGTACTCTATTTATTATGTGGGTGATATCCGTTAAATAACATCAATCACGTCGTTTTATCTAATATTTACATTATTGAAGTGAAATTTCCTGCAGGGTGGCCGGGGATAATGTTTGGTTTTAGAGGATAGTTAAAAAGGGAACTATGGTGTGGTAAAGGTCATCATGGGCATTGAAGGATTTATCTTAAAATCAGGAGGCAGTAAAGGCTGAATTGCAGGGAATAAATAAGGAAAAACGCTGATCTTACCGTAAATAAAAAATCACACCCAACTTAGAAAAGTCCGAATTTACTTTAAAAAAGAATATATAAGAACGCTTATTCTTATCTTACAGCCAAGGAGGAAAACGACAAGATTAGTAAATTATTGATTTTACATGTCTTGACGTGAAGGATTCAGCACAAATTTGGAGAATTAATAAATATTAAGAAAAAATAGGATTATAAGTAAAAATGTGGTCCGTTTAAAGAGTTTTGTTTTATTAACATTTTGCTTGCTAAGCTAGGTAATCAAATTATGATTCCACTGCAAAAAGTCCATTTGAGAAATCA
>DAOUSQ010000079.1 GCA_030627145.1 Syntrophomonadaceae bacterium
ATAACAACAATCCCTGAAGAAAAGATTAATTCCACCGGGTATGTGGTTCATACACTGGAAGCTTCCATCTGGTGTTTCTTGAAATACGACTCATTTGAAGAAATTGTTCTTGCCGCAGTTAATCTGGGAGATGATACTGATACCACCGCTGCTGTTGCCGGTGGTCTGGCAGGGATTTATTGCGGCCTGGAGGCTATCCCTGAAAAGTGGATAAAGGCTCTGGCACGGTTTGAAGAAATAGACGCTCTGCTGCAGCGCTTTGCTCTGAATTTGGTCAACAATAAAAAATCAAGGTACCTGTCCCCCTGATTTTTGGGCAAGTAGATTTTATCCACCGGGAAATTCTTAAGTACATTAATTAGCCCCCCGATATGGTCGGAGTGCGGATGTGTTTCTGCAAGGATATCTATATTAAAACCAGCCCGGAAATCAGCTTGTAGAAAGTAGTATAATGAAAAAAAAAGATTTTCAATTAGAAGGAGAATACTAATTGTGTCCAACAAATAACGTTTACAGGGAAATAAAGAAGGATAAACAGGTATGGAAATTCTGCTTTTATGGCTTTTTGAAAAACCTGAAATTCTTCGAGCCGTATCTTTTGATATACCTTATCAATTTAGGCATGAGCCTATTTAATATTGGAATTCTCTATGCCATCAGGGAGGCTGTAGTATATATTTTTGAAGTTCCCTCAGGGATCATTGCAGACACTTATGGTAAGAAAAAAGAACTTATGATCTGTTTTACCTTTTATGTAATCTCGTTTGCATTTTTCTTCATAGCCAACAACTTTTTTTTTACTGATCATTGCTATGGTATTCTTCGGCCTGGGCGAAGCTTTTCGGTCCGGGACTCATAAAGCAATGATACTCACTTACCTGGAACAAAAAGACTGGTTTATGCATAAGACATTCGTATACGGGAGGACTCGTTCATTTTCACTTATAGGTTCTTCTATTTCAGCATTTGTCTCTATAATATTTGTATTAAACCTGCCGAATCTAAGATGGCTTTTCCTGATATGCATCGTCCCGTATTTACTTGATTTTGCCCTGATCGTCTCTTATCCGGACAGCCTTGATGAAAAAAGAGAAAGCACCCTCAGCATAAAGGGCCTTTTTACAAACGGTTTTACACGTCTAAAAAGCATACATACCAACAAAACCCTGGTAAAAATTCTTTTAAGTTCATCAATGTATGATAGCATCTTTAAATGTATAAAAGACTATATTCAGCCGATCATGGCTTCCATGGCTATTACAGCAGTAGCTATAAGTATAGTAGATCTCACCTCAGATGATATTGTAAAGATATACCTGGGAATTATATACGGCATTTTTTATATCTTCAGTTCAATTGCATCTAGAAACGTGTATCGACTAAATAAATTAGCGACATCAGGCAAATTAATGACCCTGTTTTTCGATATCATGTCTCTGGCATCAATACTTCTATTTGTCACTATAAATAATAACTTGACATTGCTGGTTACAGCGTTATTTTTCGTATTATATATTTCTAAAGATGCCAGAAGGCCACTGTTTGTAGATGTTTGCGGAGATAATATGAACAAAGATGAACGAGCTACCGCAATGTCAATCGACAGCATGCTAACTGCCCTTTTTATGATAATATTCGCTCCTCTTTTTGGATTGATAGCCGATCACTTTTCTATATCCAGCCTGTTTTTATTTATAGGTATATTTATCCTGGTAGTCAACCGTTTCCTGGATGTTTCTAAGGTAAATCAAGAAACAGTGTCTTCTAATTACCATTCCGCCAACCATTAGTGAATTTATTGTAGAAATCATCTCAGCAGTTACCACTTTCCTGACATAAACCATAACTGCCTCCCACAGTGTTGCTCCAAAACACAACAGTTGTTCTACCTCATTCAACTGGAGGAAGCCCGGCGTAAGACGGGATTTAAATTTGCTGAAGATTTGCAGTTAAGGTTGACCCAATTGGCTGAGCTAAATGTAGATATACAGATTGAATACCTGTTAGCCAATTATGTTGTAGCGGAACTAGTAAATAGAAAGAGCTCACTCTCCTGGGGGTTATGGTGGATTTACATAATGTCTATGGAAATGGATATGGGAAAGTTTATACGAGTAATATTAACGGAGAATGCAAAGCTGATATAATTAAAACATTTAAAGATATGGGCTTGTTTGCTGAGCAGGTGAAGAGGTTAACTTAAAGATAAACAGGATGTTTTTGATGCTTATTGTTTCTTTTTGCTCCTAAAAATGGTCAGGAAAGGGTGTTATTTCCCAATCCTGACCCTTTTTGATTGTAAGGTATTATGCCCATGGACACGAAGATTTAATTTTTATGTATAGATTCCACCAGGGCCAGGTCTTCATTAAACATTTTCTTGTAAGATAGCCCAACAATTAATAAACACCCTATGGCCACAGCTGCAGCAATCATTATCATAACTACAAATTGATACCGTACAGCTGACTGTGGATCCATTCCAGCCAATATTTGTCCGGTCATCATACCTGGAAGACTTACCAGTCCGACAACCATTAGTGAATTTATTGTAGGAATCATCCCTGCTGTTACCGCCTTCCTGACATAAGCCATAACTGCCTCCCACGGTGTTGCTCCAAAACACAGCAGTTGTTCTACCTGATTCACATGGGAATGAATTTCACTGCACATTCTATCAAGAGATAGAGCTATGCCATTCATTGAATTCCCCAGCAGCATTCCAAATATCGGTATCATTACCCGAGCTGAATACCATGGTTGGGGAGAGATAATCAAAATCACAACAATAAAACCTACTACAAAGGTACTGGCAGTCAAGGAGATAAAAGATACTAGACCTGGATTAAACAGTGGTTTAGTGATACGCCGTGTAGCTTCACGACTGGCAATGAAGCACATCAGTAAGATTATGGGTATAATAACCCCCAGGCTATTTAGTTTAAATATATATGTAAGGACATAACCAATTAGAGTCAACTGGACAAAGGCCCTGACTGTACCCCAGATTAAAGATTTTATCAGACCAAGTTTTAATAAAGCCGATATCAAACCGGTTATCAGAACGAGTATGACACCCAGGATTAACTGTATATTAGAGATTGCTATATAGGCACTACTACCCATTCATTTTCTCCTTTCTAACCCCAATAAAGGGTGGAAAAAAGCAATGCTTCTACCAGGGGTTTTTCACAAGTCTCCTATAGTTAAAACAGAAACATTTTCTAATTCATCGATATCTTCGTCCTTGTGTGAAACCATAATTATTGCCCGTTCACTATTCTTTTTAAGCCATTTATTCAATAGTCTTACTACCCTCATTCTGCTATCACTATCCAAATAAGCAGTTGGTTCATCCAGCAGTAAAATTTCGGGTTCAATAAGCAGTGCCCTTATCAACGCAATTCTTGCAGCCTCGCCGCCTGACAGTGTCTGTGCCTCCTGTCCTAGCATATTTGGGGGAAGCTGAAGTTCCTGCATATATTGATGAACTTGTTCCAGGTTAAAAGACCTCTTTTGTTGAACACTGCTAATTGCAAAAGGCATCCTGAAATTGTCTTCCAAACTACCATCAAAAAGTACCGGATACTGCGACACATAATGAATCCTTATTCTCCATTCCATAGGAGAATATGAGTGCCAGTGCTGTCCCCTGTAAATGACTTCCCCATCATGAGGTGTTAGTAATCTGGCCAGCATTTTCAGTAATGTGGATTTCCCCGACCCCGATACTCCCCTTACTGCCAGGATTGAGCCCGGTTCTACTGAGCCTGACTCCATGATATAACGATCATCGATGTCAAACCGGCGGTAGAGATTGTTAAATCTAAAAAACTGCTCCATAAATAACTCTCCTCAACCTTATTTCTCATGTCCAAAACCTGGGTCTTAAAATCCACTCGCTTAAGCTCAATAATATTATCTATTACCAGTATTATATTATTATATATCAAATTCCAGTTTCAAAAAGTCATTAAAATTCATTCCCAATTAAGCTCATGGCTTTCACTTCCACTCCTGGTAGATAAAGTATACCTAACCTCTGAATGTTACATTCTGTCTTTCAAACACCGCGGTGCTTAAAAACAAAATAGTAACTACATCATGCTCTATAGCCAATTCTGATTCTAATCTATCACTGAAACAAATTGCGAATTGGGGAAGATTATCAAATCCTTGTAGTATCCAGTTTTGGGGATTTTAAGAAAATACTTTAATTCCCCAATATATAATAACAGCCCAAATTGGTATGCTTAAAAGTATCCCGTTAATTAGCCCCTGGAAAAACTTTATACCTTCATCTTCTTTCATATTTTTCACCCTTTTATTTTTATAATTTAGTTTTGCTCTAAAAAATAAAAACATACTCTTTGTAACATTTTTTTCCATATAACCTTCTGTATCCTATTATTTTTTGTTACAAAACAGGTAAATATAATTGCAGGATTTTCAGACATGTCTGTCTAATTATTACATTATTGCTTTTATATAGGGGGAATAATATGAAAAGCCTTAAAATTGATATGGATTTAATAAAAAATATGTTTTGCAGGAGGAATACAGGAGAAAATAATTACGTGGACACTGAAACAGGCGAAATAATACATCTAACTGAAGAAAATAAAAATAATTTTCCAGACAGATATAAGAAAATCCCGTCTCTCAGTAAATTATCCTGTTTCGTGATGATGGTCAATTTTGCTAACTCAATGGAAGACCAGGCCTTAAAAGAAAAACTTTTAACTGCTTCAGCCAATAAAGAAGATCCTATGAAAGAGTATAATGAAGTACTACAAAATTATCCCGTAGAATATGAACAATGGCAGGATTTCCAGCATCGTGAAATAGCAGAAGAAATTCAGCAATGGCTAAATTCATTAGGTATACAGGCCTTATAATAGACGCAGTCTTGCTGCATTTATACATAGATTTTTAGAAGAGTTGCGAAAAATTATAAAAAGAATTTATTTCTGTAGAGAAGAAATGGAGGAATTGATTTTAGATGGAATAATTACTATGATTTCCGGATATCTTTAAGTAATTTTTCTGCATAATCTATTCCTTCTCTGGTCAATTTAACACTATCGGTAAACACTTCAACCGGTCGGTGACACTTTCCCAAACGGATAACACTTGCATTACGAATTAAGCCTTCATATAGGAGCTGCTCAATAGCTATACAGAATAATTCAAAATCCAGTCCCAGTTTCTTACTCTTTATGTTATCGCTCACATTCGGTCTGTTTTTTTGATAATCATATAAAGCAAGTAATATTTTTTGTTTTGCTTTAAGTTCCACTTTATCACCCCCTAACTTTAAATTCGCTTTATGGAATATTTACCCTTTTAATACATACAAATTTACCGTTTAGATATGTGTTATCATTTTACATATAGGTTAATGTTTACTAAATAATTTAACTTTCGCATGAAAAGTGATAAGTAGCAACAATTTTGAATTTTGAATTATAAATTTTGATTCCACTGCGAAAAGTCCGTTATTATCTCTTTCCAGGGAGACTTCAGTCTCCTG
>DAOUSQ010000095.1 GCA_030627145.1 Syntrophomonadaceae bacterium
GCAAAATCGGAGCCCAGCTGGTAACCAAAGAAACTTCAGAATTATCCCTGGTCTAATAATAACCAGTAAACGGGCAGGTTTTTCCTGTCCGTTTTTTTTAGAGAATAGTGAATAGATCATGTTAATCGGTTAAGTTACGGTTACTAAATAGCTAGATTATATTGACAGCGTTTCAACAAAATAGAGAAACCTTACTTATCAAAGGTTCCTTTATTTTGTTAATCAATAATGGGATCGGATCTATATGTTTATTCAAAAGTAACCTCCTTTTCTTCAAACAGTTTCAAACAAGCATCCACTACATCTGCATCATAAAGTACACCTTTATTTTTTGATATTTCTTCTAATGCTATATCCAACCCCAAAGCCGGCCTGTAAGGACGGTGAGATGCCATAGCTTCTACCACATCAGCTACTGCCAGAATCTTTGCTTCTATTAATATTTCATCACCGGTTAACCCTGATGGATAACCACTGCCATCTATTCTCTCATGATGCTGCAGCACAATTTCTGCAATCGGCCAGGGAAATTCAATGTCTTTTAATATTTCATAACCTTTTTCACAGTGAGTCTTTATCATTGCAAACTCCATCTCTGTCAGTTTACCTGGTCTGCTTAATATCTCACTGGGAATATTTATTTTCCCTATATCATGAAGAGACCCGGCAACAGTTATTCCTTCTATCTGCTCTTTAGACAAGCTCATTTTTCTAGCAATTTTGCATGCCAGGTTGGCTACCCCCTTCTGATGACCGGCTGTATAAGGGTCTCTTGTTTCTAAAGCCGCTGACAAGGAACCAACTGTTTGTTTTAATATTCTCTGCATTTTATTTAAACTCTGTTCAAGCTCTCTAGCCGTTCTATCTCGTTCGTTTCGTGATCTGATTGACATTATTCCATATGACAGATCTCCAGCCATTTCTGTTAAAAGTATTACTTCTTTTTCATCAAAAACGTCTTCTTCCTGTGCGTATATGGTAAGTACACCAAATGGTCTACCGTCATTGGATATCAGGGGAAATGCAATTACAGAAGCATAACCACGCTTAACTGCTTCTTCCCGCCAGGGGATGAACTGGGGGTCTGTCCTTGTGTTTCTACAAATAACCGGTTGTCCTGTACGAATAGCCTTACCTACCGGGCCAAAACCTTTATCAGGATCTGTCAAAGTAATATTTAATGTTTTTATATATCCTTCTTCATACCCTGCAAAAGATTTTGCACTAACGGTATTCTCTTTATCATCTTCAAGATAACCCACCCATGCGAACCGGTAACCTCCGTCTTCTATGATTTTTTGGCATACGGAATTTAATAAATCGTCTTCATTATCAGCTTGTACTACTGCCATGTTACAAGCACTTAAGGTTCTTAATGCCCGGTTAATCCTGTGAATTTCTGTGATGTCTGAAAAAGTGGCAACTGATTTCTTTGTCCCCGGAATTACAGCAGCAGTGCAAACGACATCTTTTTTCTTTCCCTTTTTATCTATCATATTGCATTCATATTTTCCAGGGGCAGCAGTTGGGTCGATTCTTCTTAAACGTTGATATTCTTTCATTTTCTCAACATTTTCTGGGCTAATTAACTCCGTCAACTTTTTTCCTTCTAATTCTTCTTTTTCGTATCCAAATAACCTTTCACATTCTGAATTGGCCATGCTTATTGTCATGTCTTCTTCAATAATTACTGATGCATCTCCGGTATTTTCAAATAGGGTCTGGTAATAGTTTTCTGATTCTTTTAGTTCAGCCGTTCTTTCCTGAACCCGTTCTTCTAATTCATCATGAGCCTTCTGCAGGGCTTCTTCTGCTATTTTGCGATCCGTAATGTCACGCCCCACCGACTGGAACTCAATTATTTGACCAAGTTCATTAAACAGCGCTTTATCTGTCCACTGCTGCCAGCGAATTTCTCCTCTTTCTGCAATAACCGGGTGTTCATATGTCATAACAGGATTTTTCAGGTCAAAAGACTCAAGCTGTTTTTTTACCCCTTCATGGTCTTCTTCGGGAATAAGTGTGAGGAATGGTTGTCCTATTAATTCTTTACGATTTTTACCAAAATATCTACAGTAGGCTTCATTAACAAATGTGAGAGTGGTATCAGGTTTGAAACGGCATATCAGTTCTGTCTGATCTTCAACTACAGCACGATAACGTGCCTCGCTTTTTTTCAATAATTCTTCAGTTCGTTTTTTTTTTGGTTATGTCATTAGCCATGCAAATTACATACATTATATCTCCCTGGTTATTTAATTTTGGTATTTTAGTAATGGATAGTAAACGCTTTTCTCCTTTGCCGTTTTCAACCCATTCTTCGGTTTGGATCTTTTCCTTTTTTTCAAATACATCCTTATTACCAACAATACAAACCAGCGCTTCTTCTTTACTAACCATTTCAAATAAATGCTTATTCTCCAGGTCTTTTTTTTCTACTCCCAGGAAATCTGCATGAGCTTTATTAACGCTTCCGTATGTATATTCATCAAATAAAGTCCACACCTGAGTTTCAATATTGTCAAGTATTAAACCATGTTCTTGAAAATTTTTTATCAGGGCTTCCTGTATATGCTTGCATTGACGTTCTTCTGATTCAAATTCAATAATTAATCTATGGGCTAAGTCCTTATCTTTATCGTAATTAGTCCTATTATAATCAGACATATTTAATCACCACCAATAATTACTATGTTTATACAATTCCTTGTTTTACAGCGTTTTACATGCCCTTTATGGTAATTTTAACATATTTTTTTCTGATAAGAATATAAGACTATAGTCCTAAAAGGAAATTATTATGTTATTTTTTTGACAATAGCTATGGAATATTTGTCTACTCTTGCTGCCATAATTTTCCGATGATATTATGGGAGCGGGTGTTCTATATTGTTATTTCAATTTATTCAACTCTATGGGGGGTGTTCCCATCATTACCAAAATCGAAGAACTCCACGACCAGGTAATTCTCTTTAAGCCTATCTATCATAACGGTGCAAATGCTGCCGAATTAATAGTAAATGATAATAACACTACCGGTCCCCTTATAGACCGCCGCAGCATAACCTCAACCTCTGTTAAAAAAGCCCTGGCACACTGCTATGCAGTGGACCTGTCTGCCCAGGGTCAGATGTTAAAGATAAAGCTGAAACGATATCCTCCTCTGCCGTTTTACCTGCCGGATGGTAATTCCCTGACCAGTCTGAAAGGAGTATCCCCAACACCTGTATCCTCAGCAATCGGCATCTATTCCACCTCTTTAACTACAATGCTTTCAAAACCAAATAGGTCAACCGTTTTTACACAGACTTTTCTCTTGCCATTCTTCCTGGACACAGTCAATTCAGCACGGGTAATAACCTTATAAGGGTCACTATCGTTATCAATATTTTCCCGGTAATCCTGCCAGCGGCTGATAAATATCTTTCCATCATAGTCTGGATCAACACTCCAATAGTCGATTAAAGCCAGGTTGTCTCGGGCCATTAATTCCTGTAATTCTTCTTTGTATTTATCATCCAGCGGTAATGCATCAGGGGATAATAACACATAGTTATCAAGCTCCACTACAATCCTTTGGGTTTCGTTATTTATATTGTCTACCTGGATAGGTTTTACTGTTAAATACTGCAAACTTGAAAATTTTATTTTCCGGTCTTTTAAGAGTTTTTTAAAGCTGCCTTTTGATTTTAAGCGATCTAAAAGGTCAACCGGTATTACCTGGACTTCTACATTATCGTCATTTAAATCCTTGATTATCTGCCCAATATCCATAGTAAAATTCCAACCCAGGACTACCACTTTGTTCCATCCGCCCATGAAAGTTTCTCTATATTCCTGAGCTTTTTTCAGGGTATTTAATCCTGTTAGTTTTGACGGGGAATCAACCATAACCAGGGTTTTAGTGTTTTTTATACAACCCAAATTACGATTCGGGTTTTGTTTATACGTAAACGGAATTGCGCCATAAATCCCCAGGATCATCTGTGATAAATCACCAATTCTTCTAAAGACCCTGTTTGAAGCAAAAGCTTCTTTCTGATAATTTTCAATACTTTGATAAAGAAAAGGTTTAACCTCCTGGTCGATTAGCCGTTTTCTCGTGATCATACAGGCTGGTTTTCCAATGTCAGCCATTATCCATCTTCTTCCCAATTTTTCAGCTGCTGCTCCAGTAGTACCTGAACCACTAAAGAAGTCTGCAACCAGGTCATTTTCGTTAGAATGACCATAAATAATTCGCTTTAACAAACCTTCCGGTTTTTGAGTTGCATATTTTAAATTTTCATAGGCTGTTGGACTTAGAATTTTTTGTGTCTCTTTATCAGCCCACCAATCATCCAAACCTGCACCTTCATCATTAAGTTGATAATTATCTCCCTTAACGGCCGTTAAACCTCTTTGAAGAGTTCCTTCGGAATAAGGTCGGAATTGTTTATTAAAAGTCCAAATCCCACCTTTACTATACCAAAACAATACATCATGCTTCTTAGGATAATAACTTCGAGGTGCTCCCCCGCCACCGTAACACCAAATAATTTCGTTTCTAAAATTGTCTTTCCCAAAAACGTCGTCCAACAAGAGCTTTACATAATGCCCAACATGCCAATCTAAATGGACAAAAATACTACCCTGCTCACTCAATAGCTCTCTCATTAGAAGCAGTCGAAGATAAATCATTTCAAGATAGCTTACAGTTCCTCCTTTCCAGGTATCAGAATAGGCAAACTGTTCAATTACTGAAGGCCGTTGTTTTTTCGTTTTGTGTGGTAATGAAACATTAGTCCGGTAATCCGCTTTAGAATCAAAGGGAGGATCTATATAGATTAAATCTATTTTGCCTCTCATTGACGGCATTCCGCTTTCCTCATCCCCGGCTAATAAAGCCTGCATTACCAGTAAATTATCCCCGTATATCAGTCTATTTTGCCATTCATTATTATTAACAACCACCTGCCTGCCGTTAAAAATTCCTCCAGTATCCTTTGAAGGAATGACCAATTCATTAGTCTGTAAATTGATTTTATTAGAACCTGACAGGCGTTCCATAATCCGTTCTACTTTCTTTTTCCC